>JANJTG010000311.1 GCA_024711265.1 Bdellovibrio sp.
TCAAAAAAGGTCTTGAGCGCTACTCTCACTCGAAGTGCGGGGCCCTTTATACTTTTGAGTGGATCGATGAAAAGCTGGAGCTGGATGGTCTTCTAGGAAAGGGAGTTAAAGTCTTCCAATCCCCTATGAATGAAGAGCCTCTTCTTTTGATTCCTGAAGAGTTGCGCGCGCAAGTTTTTGATTCTTTGAACAAGGGTCAAGAGGGGACTTATCGTGTGCAAGTCGAAGGGGAGCTCAGTCCTCCTTCGCGTTTTATATTTAAAGCCCTGATGGAACGCTATGATGGTGACCTGATGAGAGTGCTTTCTCATGTGCGTGTTCGCCGTCTCTTTATTTCAGAAGCCGATCGTATCGGAATTGGGACCTTCCAACCGAAAGATGAAAAAAACCAAGACTCGACAGAGTTAACAGGTGATATCAACTACCGGAAGATCGCCGAATACGGGTCAGACTCGGACCCCCGTGCGTTCAACTTCGACGGAGAGTTCAACGTTGCCAATCGCGGAATGATTGAATTCGTCGAGGTGCTCAAGCTTGACGTGGCGTTCTTGTATGATCTTTTGGGTGCCTCTCAAGAGCATCGCGTGAAACCTAAGAAATTTGCACAGACTCATATTGATGAAGTCATCATCGGTCACACGAATGAACCGGAATATCGTCGTCTTCAAGACAACGAGTTCATGGAAGCTCTTCGCGACCGTACGGTGAAGATCGATATTCCGTACATCACTCGCTGGAGAGACGAAATCAATATCTATAAGCGTGATTTCAATTCACAAAAAGTGCGTGGCATCAGTATTGCCCCTCACACGGTGGAAATGGCCGCGATGTGGGCGATTCTGACTCGCTTGGAAAAACCAAAAAAAGCCAATTTGACCCGCTTGCAGAAGCTGAAACTCTATAACGGAAAAACATTGGCGAACTACACCGAGGACAACGTGCGAGAGCTTCGTAAAGAAACTCAGCGCGAGGGTCTAGAAGGTATTTCAGCTCGTTATATCCAAGATAAACTGTCTAATGCCTTGGTGGCGGCACAACAATCCAACAAAGGCTCGGTGAATCCGTTCATGGTCTTTAAGGAGCTTGAGTCGGGTCTAAAAAATCACTCACTGATTTCCAGTGAAGAGTTGAAGACCGAATACAAAGAACTCTTGGGTGTGGTCATGCAAGAGTATGAAGAGATTATTAAAGCCGAAGTGCAAAGAGCAATCAGTGCTGACGAAAGCGCTATGCAAAGACTTTGCGCGAACTATATTGATAACGTGAAAGCCTATACTCAGCGCGAGAAGGTGCGTAACCAGTTTACGGGGAACGACGAAGAACCGGATGAGCGTCTGATGAGATCGATTGAAGAGAAGATCGAGATTCCCGAGTCGCGAAAGGATGACTTCCGTCGCGAGATCATGAATTACATCGGGGCTTTGGCGTTGGAAGGCAAGAAGTTCAACTACAAGATGAACGAACGCCTGCACAAAGCCATTGAACTGAAACTCTTTGAAGATCAAAAGGACAGCATCAAACTCACCACGTTGGTAAGCAATGTGGCTGACAAGGATACGCAAGAGAAGATTGATATTGTTAAAACTCGTCTCATCAAGGACTTCGGATACGATGAGATCTCTGCGACAGATGTTTTACACTATGTTGCGAGTATCTTCGCCCGAGGGGACGTAAAGAATAAATAATGTCTATACGGGAAGACCACAATAGATTTAGAGAGATCGTCAAAGGCAAGGTCAAAGAGGACCTTCGCAAGTACGTCTCCCAAGGTGAGATGATTGGGAAGCGCGAGGATGAGTACGTGAAAATCCCGCTTCCTCGCATCGACATTCCCAACTTCCGCTATGGTCCCAAACAGCAAGGGGGCGTGGGTCAGGGAGAAGGTCAACCCGGACAAGACGTGGGAGATCCCGGTGAGGGGGGCCAGGGGCAAGCGGGCGAAGCGCCGGGCGAGCATCTGGTCGAAGTGGAACTCAGTATGGAGGAATTGGCCGACATTCTGGGGGAAAAACTTCAACTTCCGCGGATTGAACCTAAAGGGGCGAAGAACATTGATTCGATGAAAACGAAGTTTACAGGGCTTGCGCCGGTAGGACCTGAGGGACTTCGCCACTTTAAGTCTTCTTATAAACGAGCTTTAAAACGCATGGTGGGAGCAGGGACGTATGATCCCGAAGAACCGTTGGTTCTTCCGATCCGTCGTGACATGCAGTACAAGTCATTCAAGAAAGTTCAGCAACCGCAAACTCAAGCGGTGGTGATCTATATGATGGACGTCTCTGGCAGTATGGGAGACGAACAAAAAGAGATCGTGCGTTTAGAAAGTTTTTGGATCAACACGTGGCTCAAGAAACATTACAAGGGACTTGAAACACGTTTTATTATCCACGACGCCGCTGCGAAAGAAGTGGACGAAGACACGTTCTTTAGAACCAGTGAATCAGGTGGAACCCTGATCAGTTCCGCCTATAAGCTGTGCCAAGAAATTATTCTGAAAGATTACCCTGTCCAGGACTGGAATATTTATCCGTTCCATTTTAGTGATGGCGACAACTGGTCGGGCGAGGATACGCGTTTATGTATCAAGATGCTGACGGAGTTCTTCCTGCCTAATTGCAACGTTTTTAGTTACGGACAGGTAGAAAGTAAATACGGAAGCGGTCAGTTCTTGAAGGACCTGCAAAAGGAAATCGGCGCTGACGAACGGCTGACATTAAGTCAGATCGAAAGTCGCGACAAAATCCTAGACTCAATCAAAGATTTCCTAGGCAAAGGAAGATAACCCGCCGAAAGGTACGCCGTACCTTTTTGAATTGCGCTGCGGCGTTAAGACGGGGTGAGAGTTCGAGAAGTGGAGTGACGATGGCCAATTTAACACCGGAATTGGAAGCTGAAAGAAAAAGAATCTGCCAGATCGCTAAAGATGCGGGCTTGGATTTCTTTGAAACAATTTTTGAGCTGATCACCTACGACCAAATCAACCAATTTGCGGCCTATGGTGGTTTTCCCGTTCGTTATCCTCACTGGAAATTTGGGATGGAGTATGAACACCTCTCAAAAAGTTATGAATACGGCCTTTCGAAAATCTATGAAATGGTGATCAACACGGATCCTTGTTACGCGTACCTCATGGAGGGGAATGCGATGATGGATCAAAAGTTGGTTATGGCCCACGTTTATGGGCACTGTGATTTTTTTAAGAACAATATTTGGTTTTCAAAAACCAATCGCAAAATGATGGATCAAATGGCCAATCATGCCACGCGCATCCGTCGTTATATGGATCGCCATGGGCAAGACACCGTCGAAAATTTTATCGACGTCTGTCTGAGTTTGGAGAATCTGATCGATCGTTACAGTCCCTATGTGGAAAAGTCTGTGACTAAGTCCGAAGAGGCGCGCCCCCAAGAGCCCAATTATCTTCTTCGTGTGGATAGATCTTATATGCGCGACTATATTAATCCCCCATCTTTTGTGGAAGAGCAGCGGAAAAAAGCGGAGGAAGAAGCGATCCAAAAAGCCCAGCGTTTTCCTCGCGAACCTGAAAAAGATATCTTAAATTTCTTTATTCATCATGCTCCGCTGACAGACTGGCAGCAGGATGTTTTGTCGATCATTCGCGATGAAGCTTATTATTTTTCTCCTCAGGGAATGACCAAGACGATGAATGAGGGCTGGGCGTCGTATTGGCATTCAAAGCTAATGACAACGAAGATCTTGAATGATTCTGAGATTATTGATTTTGCGGATCATCACAGTGGAACAATGGCGATGGCGCCCAATGGTTACAATCCCTACAAAGTGGGTATCGAACTTTTCCGTGACATTGAAGAAAGATGGAACAAGGGGCAGTTTGGTCGCGAGTGGGAAGAGTGCGATGATGTGCGTGAGCGCAAGAACTGGAATCGGGATTTGCGCTTGGGTCGCGAAAAAATCTTTGAAGTGCGCAAAGTCTGCAATGACGTGACCTTTATTGATCAGTTCCTCACGGAAGACTTTTGTGTGCGCAATAAGTTGTTCGTCTATAAATTCAATAAGAAGACCAATAAGTTTGAGGTCGACACCAAAGACTTTAAGGCCATCAAAGCACAGTTGTTGTTTCATATGACCAACTTCGGGCAGCCTATTATTCGAATTGAGGATGCCAACTTTGAGAATCGGGGAGAGCTTCTTTTGACCCATCTCCATGAAGGCATTGATATGCAGCCGGACTTTATGAGTGAGACGCTGAAAAACGTCTTTAAGATGTGGAAGCGGCCGGTCAATATTGCAACGGTCATGGATGAAACTCCGCAGCTTTTTAGATTTGACGGGAAGGAGTATACTCAGCACAAACTGGGCCAGGAACCGAGCCCGAATCCCGCAAATCAAGAAAAGCAAGGGACATGAAAAATACTCGTTTAGTTTATAGTACCGACCCCAAAGACAATGTTCGATGCCCCCAGTGTAAAGAGCTGAAGGGTGAATGTCAGTGCCGCCCCGAAGACAGCATGGAAGGGGCACAGTTTACCGTGGTTTTTCGTTTGGAAAAAGGCGGGAGGGGTGGAAAAACTGTAACGGTCATGGATGGCTTCCCTCGCAATGAGGACTATTTAAAGACATTGGCCAAAGAGCTTAAGGCAAAATGTGGCGTGGGCGGGACTCACACTTTAACCGACAAAAGTGGTATAATTGAAATACAAGGTGACAAAAGGGATCAACTTAAGAAGATACTTGAGGGTAAGAAGATCAAGTACAAAGGCGTATAAATCTGGACCCACTGGATCTTGAACTTTAAAGATGATCGCGAGATGCTACAAAATATGAATATGTTTACTACGACCAATCCCTTGAGAGGTGCGGACTTGGCTGCCAAAAAGATTGTTATCGTTGATGACTATGAAGAAAGCTGTAAGCTTCTGGCGGAAATCCTAGGCTCAACCTACGAATGCTCATACACCTCAGATAGCACAGCTGCCGTGAAGCTTATTAATGATAAAAGACCGGATTTGATTCTGCTGGATTATAAAATGCCGGGAGTGATGGGAGTGGATGTTTGCCGTATGGTTCGCGAAAGCGAATCGACAAAGAACACGCCTATTATTTTTGTGTCAGGAGCTGCGACGATTGATGAAAGAATCAAAGCTTTTGAAACGGGCGCGGATGATTTTATTTCTAAGCCGTTCCACGTTAAAGAGCTAGTTTTAAGAATCAAAGCGCGTCTTTCCGATAAAGAGCCAGAAATGGCTTCCGAGCTGATCGCGGCAAATCTGCGCATGAATCTTCTTTCGCGACAAGTTTTTGTTGATAATGAAGAAGTCAGTTTAACGCCGAAGCAGTTTGATATTTTGAAGATGCTTGTCGCAGCAAAAAACAATCTTGTAACTCGCGAAAAATGTTTGACGGAAATCTGGGGTGATACCGAGGTGACGTCGCGAAACGTCGACTCGCAGATCAACTATCTCAAACGCAAAATTCAGAAATTCAATGGCCGTATCGTAGCGGTGCCCTCGTTGGGCTACCGTTTAGAAGTTCAAGATTAAAAAAGGCCCGGCGAACCGCCGGGTTTTCTCTATTTCCTATGTTTTATAGATTTCTTTAAGACCAAGGTCCAGAGCTCCCATATAAAGAAGACTTCCACCAGCACCGATAAGTAGGTGATGCGTTTTTTAGTCATTTTTTTATCTCTCAGTATTCTTTTTTCAGCACCGCTCGGTTGGGCCATTCCGCCGGAAGTTCTGTGCAATCAGGAGCTTCTAGAGGATCTTGAAGGGTTCCAGAAAGACAAGATCCAAGAGGTCTGCTCGCAGGCCGGTCAGTATGAAGATTCTTTACTTCCAGATCAAAATGCCACGACGTCAGGAAAATTCCGCGAAGGAAAAACAGCGACCTATGATTACACGGACTTTTTTAAGAGTTTCACAAAGTCCATGGGGACCATCCATCGTGGAGAGAAGTGTGAGTCGCAAAATACCGGCGACGTTCGTGTGGCTTACCCAAGCCTCAATCTTGAAAAAACAGCAGCCGGAACGATTCCTGTTTCCGTGGTCAGTGAAGAAGAATTAAATAAGATTTTTGCTGAGTTTGCTAAAGACCCTAAATATGCCTTTGATATTCCTGAAAACGGGTGTTGGGCCAGAGCTCATTTGATGGCTCGGGAGCTTGAGAAGCGCGGCATTCGCGTGGCGAAGATGTTTGTCGAAGGAACTTTGGTTGTGCAGACAAAAAAAGCTCTGAATGGAGAGGGTGTTGTTTGGACT
>JANJTG010000331.1 GCA_024711265.1 Bdellovibrio sp.
CCTTATGTCTTCGCGGCAAGCATTTGCTTCTTTTCATGGATTGTCATGATCCGCAAAAAAACGACCTAGATCGAGATTTATAAATATTTGAAAGCTCATTTTGCAGCGATTTTCAATTCGCTTTGATTTTCAAAAAAAACAAATATCTAACTCTCCCCTTCGCTCTCTTTGTGGTAGTCTTCTTCTTAGGGGGTCGTTATTTACCACGGAGAGCGTTTCAACAGCATCACTCATCTTATCGGCGCGGCCCTGTCTGTAGCGGGCGCTTCAGTCCTTATTACCCTTGCAAGTATCCACGGCGACGTCTGGAAAATAGTCAGCACCAGTGTCTATGGTGGCATGTTGGTTTTGCTCTACACGGTTTCAACCCTCTATCACAGCATTCCGGGACGAACGAAAAAAATTTTGCAGAAGTTAGATCACATCGCTATTTATCTTCTTATTGCCGGAACCTATACTCCCTTCACCTTAATCACTTTGCGAGGCCCTTGGGGATGGTGGCTCTTTGGCATCAATTGGTCCTTGGCCCTTATTGGAATTATCTATGAGCTTACTCTGGCCCATCGAACACGCACACCCTCACTGATTATCTATGTTCTGATGGGGTGGCTGGTTTTGGCGGCCATGGGACCTTTAACCGCCGCTCTGCCGACGGCGGCCATTATTTGGTTGGCCCTCGGCGGATTGCTTTACACCGGAGGGATTGGCTTTTTCCTTTTCGATGAAAAGAAAAAACACTTCCATGGAATTTGGCATCTCTTCGTACTTGGTGGAAGCGCCTGCCAATATTTTTGCGTTCTTCTTTATCTGATCTAGGGCCAGCTCAAACTGAGAACTTCTTAGAAAATTTATGGTAGACTGTGGCAGTAAGGATCTAATCTTGAAAGACCAACTTCTTCCTCTTTTCTCACAAGTCCCTCCCCGAGAATTACATTCTCTTCTGTCGCGCTACGCGTGCGTCTCACTCATCCTGAAAGGCACCTCGAGGGAGGACCTTCAAATTGCTTTTATTCAACGAGCCTTCAATCCTGAAGATCGTTGGTCCGGTCACATCGCATTTCCAGGTGGTATCAAGGAAGACATGGACCCCTCCGATCTTGCCGCCGCTCTTCGCGAAACCAAAGAGGAAGTGGGAATTGAGCTGGGTCTTGAGGAGCTTTTGGGACGCTTGGATGATATCCAGGCCCGAAAATCTGGCACTTTGTTGGATTTCTACATTCGCCCGTTCGTCTTCTATACGGAAAGAGACCTTTCCATCACCTTAGATGCTTCCGAAGTTGCGGACTTCTTTTGGGTACCGATTCGAGAAATTCAAAATCCCGAACGGCAGACTCGATATCAAGTGGATCGCGAGTCCGGACTTCTTTATCTTCCTGCCGTGAATCTTGACCGAGAGCCCCCTCTGTGGGGACTCACCTATATGATGGTGCTCGATCTTTTGGATCGCTTTAATAAGCTTACAAGATAGGATAGGCCTCAACCAATTTGATGGCCTTCGCCGTCCATTGACTTTGTGGAAGATTCTTTTTCATCTGCTCTAAATAACTTAAAGCCTGTTGTCGCGTTTGCGTAGAAAGCTGCTGACGCTCTTCCAGCGTGCTTGTCGCGCTGAATTCTCGCTTTAAAAATTGATTCAATTTAAAATCACTTAAGAGGTTTTTGTTAGTTAAAATCCACGAAAGCTGGAAGTGATACTGAATCATTTCATACAAAGCCTCTTCAAAGATTTCAACAACAGGTCCCCACTTCAGAATCACATTGTACTTCTGAAAAGCCGTAGGATAGTCCATTTTCATGATATGAAGACGTGCTTCACTCAAAACGTTCTTCCCATACATCTGCCGTGACTCATTCAACATCCCTAAAACTTCATTTTTCCAAGTTGAACTGGGATAACGATCTAAGAACTGGCGATACTGAAGATTCATAAGATACGGAGAATCTTCCGTTTGGGTTAAAGCTGCTCCCAAACTTAATGACACAAATTCCATCTGTCGTCCCTTGTCCCGCCATGTTTGTTTGATTTCGCCATGAACCGCACGAAGCAGCAGAAGATGAATGTATTCCGAATCATTATATCCTTTATTGTCGTCGATGTACTGATTGGCTTCATTCATCGCCATAATGAAATCTTGAGCTTCCAAGAAAGTTTGAACATAAGCTCGATAAGCCTCTTTGTAGTACCGCCCCCCAGGGTAACTCACTATCAAACTTCGCAGGTGAACGGCCGCCTCACATTTATCATAACCCTCTTGCGCTCTCAGAGCCGATCTCCACAGCTGCTCTTCACTGGCCTGCAGGTCGATGCGGGTATTTTCGGGACATATTTGAACCGAAGGATCTTCCATAAACCCCAGTTCAAATAAAATGCGCTGAATGGTGGATGTTTTTGCTTGAACTCCCTGAGACATCAAAAACATCGCGACGATCAAAATATATTTAGCCATAAATCCCCCTCCCCAAAAAAAAGGACGCCTTTCCCCCTCCAGGAAAAGCGTCCCACCTGTCTTACCTAGTTCTTCTTGCCAGTGAGAAGATTGTGACGAGCCTCTTTGTGAGCTTGCAGGCGAGCACGGATTCCAACAACAGTGTCATCAGTTCCCGTTCCCGTGCGATCCATGCGGTGGCGAATCTCAGGACTCAACACCAAGTAGCTTCCCACAGGAAGATTGTAAGCGACGGCCACTTCGTGAGCCTGCTTATCCAAGTATTGGTACTCAACCACAACGGCGCCAGGCCCTACTTTGTAGGAACCACCCACTTGCCCACCGACAGTCGTGTCTTGGAAAACGGGGCTGTCCGCAATCACAAGTCCCTCGGCCCACACTTTCCAAGAGCCATCTTCAGACTTAAATACGAAACCAAGGCTGCCACGTTTTTCTTTGATATCGGTTCCAGCTTGTTCCTTCATCATTCCAGAGATCTGTGCCGACAACTGAGAAGTCAGGTCTTTGCTCAACTTAATTGAAGCACCTTTTTCATCTGAAATTTTAAGATCTCCAGCACCTGCTTCAAACATCGAAATCGCCACAGTGTCGACGATCTTAAAGAAGTTTGCAGGAAGCTCGACAGTAAAGCCGATCACCTCATCTTGTTTTGAAAGGTTGTAAAGAAGAGAGTCTTTAAACATGGGCAGTTCATGATAGTTTTGACCAAACGCCATTTGATGCTTACCGGCGGTGATCACCGCACGAGGCAAACCAGAAATCTTGTCTGTCTCAATTTGGATATAAGCCTCTTCCAAGAATTTGCCCATATCAAAAGAATCATCCATCGTTTCTTTATTCAATTTTTGCTCAAGCTCTGTTTTAACAACCAGCTTAATACCTTCGCGGACGATCAACTCGAACTTGATCTCAGCGTCCTGCACGCGAAGTGTTCTTTCATAGTCATCCGTAGAACTTCCCGTCACATCAAAGTTGGCTTGTCCATCGATCTTCAGCCAAGGGGCCCCGTCTGCCATCACTGTTTGAGTGCAGAGCAAAGCCGCCAAAACTGCTGTTGTTAGTTGTACTTTCATAATTTCCCCCTTGTATTGGTTAATAGTGACCACTGTCGTTTTCCCCTATGATTCGAAAGTGGCTGCGAAGGGGGCTATTCCAAGGACGGTGCCAACTGCAAAGAAGGCCTGCGAGCAATAAATTCAAAGTCTTAAGATCACGGTCTTTTTATTCCAAAACTCCATGAGCTCGAACTGCTGGGGTGCCAACAATTGTTCCCGCTCGTCTCAAAAATAGAGACCTATTTCGTCTCAACGCCCAATGTTAATTCACTGGCCGCTCTTAAAGATCAAAGTTATTTTAGCTAGATAGAAAGATGTCACAGGCGGAAGAACAATTTACGACTCTTTAAAAAAGGACTTCTGAACTGGATTTGTAAGTTGACTCCGTCGTTTCAAATCTGGATTCAGCAATTTTTTTAAATTTTCTGCAAAAAGACCCTCAACTATCCAAAGGTCCAGCCGATAAGCTTACTACCTTGAATGAAAGGAGCCTTGAATGGCGAATTCAAAAGTAGTACGTCACGAATATATCTGGAATAAGGAGATTCGTGAATTGACTCTACACCCGGAGACCGGTCCTCCATAAAATTTAAAACACTTAATTGGTGAATGAAAAACCAGAATCACAAGGGATTCTGGTTTTTTGTATTTTGCAGCCGTCGAAGGACGGAAAGACCACCTGGAAAAAATCTAGAAGATATCGCAAGGTCCCTGTTCGTAAACCTTGTTGACCAAAGCGCGCGCACGAATAGCCGCAGGGTCGTCAGAATTATCCGTCGTAACGTCGAACCCCATCAAAGTGCTGGAGGCGCTGTTTAGATCGCTCGCTTGATTCGTCAGACCTTTGCTTTTCATGTGCTCAAGCTGTTGAGCTGCGATGCAGTCAGCTTGTAACTCCATCGCAAGACCTCCCGTATAGATCAACTCCTGAATAGAGGCGACAAGATCGCGTCCCTTCGGCCACTTTCCAGCTTTGACCGACTCGTAGATATTCTTTAGCTGATAGACCACAGCTCCTAAAGGAAGTGGTGTCTTTTGCATATGGTGGGCCTTTTCCGAATGAGCCAGTTCATGGGCAATCACCGCTGTCAATTGCTCTGACGAAAGCACGTCGATCATACTTTGAGTTATAAAAATATTATTGCCAAAAGCAAACCCATTGGGCTCACCCTCAATCCCCTTAATAATGACAATCGAAACTCTATTATAAGTATAGTCAAAGGCGGGATACTGATAGATCTTCTGCAACGCCGCTTGCGCCTTCTTTTGAGCCTCGGGGGCGTTAAGAACCTGGTATTGCGGATGACTAGTTTTACTGGCCACCTTCAATATCCCACGAACCAACTGACCTAAATAGTAGTCGGGCATCACATACTGCAAGGCCGAAGCCTGTGCTTGAAAACTCAGGAACATTGCCATCACGATACTTATCTTAAAAGCTGCTTTCCAACGCATAGGCCCTCTCATGGAAGAAGAGAATAGCGAGATCCGTGCCCATCTCATCCGCAAACTAAGAGCCCATGAGGCCCTTGAGGCGATCAGGGATGAGACAACTGACAATTATTGACATTTATTCATATTCTAAACAGCTCAAGTGCAAATAATAACGAAGCGACGCCGGACCCTAAAATGCAGTCATGGAAGAATATGGAGGAAATATGAAAAAAAGTTTTGCGACGGCTATTCTGGTAAGTCTTTGTACAACGTCGGCATTTGCAAAAGAAAAGGCTGACCTTAAACAATTCGTAGGTGACTTCAATCTGGTCAGCTCCTCTGCCACCGGCAACTGCCCAAAAGATATCGGCGTGATTGCGACTTGCGATGGCCTTAAAGTTCAAGCTATCTACGGCGAAAAACAACGTTCAAATCAATGGTCCTTCTGCTCTGTCGATAAAGGCACCAAAAGAGATGTCTCTAGAGGCTCGGTCGGTCATATCGGCTTACCAGAACTTGAAATAACCAAGGTCACGGTGACCTCGAATCCGAAAGAACGAAAACTCACGAAAGTTGAGAGCAGCACCTCCGTCAGCATTGGCGTTTACTCGGCCGATTTTGAAACCTCCATTCAGATGGAAAACGAGAATCAAATGACGGTGCAAGTTCGTGACAATAATGACACCGAAGAAGGTTTCGAGATGTCCTGCACTTATATGCGTAAATAATTTGCGAGCTTCCGAAATAGAAAAGGGCGCAGATCCATCAGATTGCGCCCTTTTTTATTTGCAGCAGTTCCGTTTTTGCCGAAACTATAAAATCGAGAAAATCGTCGCAAAACTTAAAGTCGTTGTCTCTGTTCTTAGGTTTTCCGGATAGAAATTCAAGAACGGCGCAAAATAGATGTCACGAGTAAAAGCCACACCCATTCCAAGGCGACCACTCAAAGTCTTATTTAAAAGGTCCGCTTCACTGTCTCTGAAGCGTGGGTTCCAAAAATTCATCGCCACAGAAGTGTAAACATTCACTCGGTCAGAGAAATTGTATTTCACTTGCGGATAGAAGCCCAGATGGTAGCGGCTGGCTTTGCCGTCTTTCTTTTCATAACCTCTCTCATACAAGAAAACATTAAGACCCGTATCCAAACCCACGGCAAATCCAGAAGCTCCAAAATTGTAAACCAAAGAGTTGTCATAAGATAAAGAACTGTATTGCCCGACGTCGCGGAAATTCGGAACCGTCGTGATGGAAGCGCCATAGGAGTTTCTCATCTGCACTTCACCCAAACGTGCATTACGATCATAACTGATAAAGGGCGTTTTCACGTCTGTGCGCTCCACCCCATGCAAGGGAGTCAAAGCCGTCACACCTGTTCCCACGCTCAGGGCACTTTTGCTGTCCATGCGGTAACGACCACTGATCGAGCCCCCTAAAGATGTGGCAAACACGCCGATAGAGCCGTCTGGATTCGGTTGATATTTATTAGAAAGATCCCCAATCGGAGGACCCGAATAGGCCAGAGAGAATTTCAAGGAGTAACGCGATAAAGAACCGGAATCGGCCTTCAACTTGGTATCCGTGATCTCTTTGTCATCTTCAAATTTTTTATTTTTAAGAACATCGCCCACTTTTAAGGTCGATTCCTGAGTCACAGACTCTGCGGAAGACGTGGTGGAAATTGTGGAGGTGGAAAGTGTTGTTGAAGACGTCTGTGCGTTTGCTGTCAAAGTCAAACCCACCAGAGCCACTACCAAAAGCCCTTTACTCATGAATATCTCCCTGTTTTCGGGAGTTTGTACCCGGGCGGGACTCAAAAGGAAAGTCATGGTTTTGATGGGAGCACTGAGTTGGTAGATTTTTCAGTCCCCATGGCGCAGCTTATAGACAACCTGGGGGATGTATTCGATCACATCCGACGCCACCATCGATAAAAGATCGTTTTTACGGGCTTTCCACAGGTTGGCCGTGGCGCCATGAATATACGCTCCTAAAAGCGCGGCCCTTGTCGCCGACAATCCCTGGGCTCTCAAAGCCGTGATCATCCCAGCTAAAACATCCCCTGTCCCTGCCTTTGCCAAGGCGGCATTGCCTGTCGCAATGGTATAAACTCTTCGATGATTCGCAACCAAAGTTCTATGCCCTTTCAATAAGACCACACACTGAAATAGTTCCTGAGCCAGCTTCACCGCCATCATGCGATCGAGATTGATCTCTTCCGCTGAAATTTTCAAACAACGCGCGAGTTCTCCCACATGAGGAGTCACAATCCAGGTTGGCAACAGAGGAAATAAGTTTTCCTCCGCACACACCGTCAAGGCGTCCGCATCAAGAATGACCTTTTCTACTTTCTGTTTTTTTAATTCGCGAATCACCGAGGCTGTATAGTCATTCACTCCAAACCCCGGCCCCACCAAAACCGCATCAAAGTTTAAGGCGTCCCAAGATTTGGTCTCAAGATCACATAAAAGAAAATCCGGATTCTGCAAGGATGAAACAGAAATATTTCTTTGCGCCAAGGTCACATACCCACTCCCCATGCGCAGCGCTGCTTTGGCGGCCAGGATTCCCGCTCCGGGATACTCAGGGCTCCCCGCCATCACCAGACTTCGCCCGCGAGAAGCCTTGTTATCGGCCTCTGAAACTGCGGGTAAAAGTTTCTTCGCACCTTGTTTTTTCAAAATATATTTAGGAGCAGTGGATTTTTCCATCAAGATAAGTGTATAACCACGCCTTATGATCGTAAAGACCGAAGCGGACCTGACAGGTCTAAAAAAAATT
>JANJTG010000538.1 GCA_024711265.1 Bdellovibrio sp.
ATAGGCCATGCAAACCGAGACCGCCAAGGTTCGACGGCCACCGATACCAAGTGCGAGGCCCGCTCCGGGTGCAGCTCCACGACTAGGTAGCTTTGAGCGCGAGCTCCCACCTGGTTCCAGATAGCGAGCATGAGATCGGCCGGGGCCGTGGGAACATGCCCGGCGAGGTCGAACGCGCCAGACGCCCAAGCCGCAAGCTCCTCAAGTGTCCGGACAGTTCCGTGATCTAGTTGGACGGTCTTCGTCGCATCCATAGCGGCCTAACACCTGAGTTAAGCCGCGCCGCGAAGCGGCGTCGGCTTGAATGAATTGTTAGACATCAGGCGATTAATTGATTGTTCCAGAGATATCGACGCCAGTGGCGTCCTTTGCCAGTCTCACAATGTCTGATGTTTGCTTGGGTGAGGGCAGGTCACGAATTGCGTCAAACCATCTCTGCATAGCTCCAAGCGATGAAGATCGTTCGATTTCTTCAAATACCCGCAAGCTCGCAGCATATCTAGCGAGGGTGTTTGACTCATCACTAATGAAGTCATCGGGTCCGAAGGTGAACGGTCCGGGCGGAAAATAGCCAGGCTCACTTGCCATTCTTTGCTTTTGCTCTGGAGTTAGCTGCCTAAGTATTGCTTCCGGTTTTGGCTTGACGCTGCCCCATGATTTTAGGGCTGCCGGAGTCGTAGACAGTTCCAGCGCCGCGTCTAGTTGTTTCTTACGCTTCTCGTAAAGAGTTGGAGCGACAAGTTTCGTTGCTCTAAGCCCAGCCCACTCGGCCATGCCCTCACTGAACCAGCGAGGAAGTTCGCCGAATACCTTTTGAATGGCGTGAACTTGCTCATGCGGAATTGTTGAAAATAGCTGCTCGCTTCCAAGGGATTCGAGCATTCCTGTTGAGGTTAGTGGTACAGGCCAGCGGACAACTTCTTCTTTGTCTCGCGGAGGCGTGTAATTTTCATCTCGAGTTAGAACTACCTCAGACCATTTTACGGAACTCGGATCAACGCCAATCGAACCTGCTAGTGACCTATATGCAAGAATCAATGGG
>JANJTG010000005.1 GCA_024711265.1 Bdellovibrio sp.
GGATCATTGGCGGCGACGGCGACGGAATAAAAAAAATCGCCAGTGTTTTAAATATCACTCGCATTTACAATTCCATCTGCGCCACCGGGCACATGCGCCGCGCTTTGGATTTAGCCACGGATTATTCGCGCAAAAGAACGGCCTTTGGCAAAACCTTGCTTGAACACCCTCTCCACCAAGAAACCCTAAGATCCTTGGAAGAAGACTACCGCCGATCTTTGGTCTTCTGCTTTTTTGTCGCACGGCTTCTAGGACAAGAAGAAGTCGGAGAAATATCCGCTTCAGAGAGAGTTCTTCTAAGAACTTTGACCCCCATTCTGAAACTCTACACAGGAAAAAAGGCTGTCGAAATATCCAGCGAAGTCGTCGAGATCTTCGGCGGAGCTGGCTACGTTGAGGATACAGGAGTTCCTCGCCTGCTCAGAGACGGACAGGTCTTTTCGATTTGGGAAGGAACAACCAATGTTCTTTCTTTAGATATGCTGCGAGCTTTCGAAAAAGAGCAAGCTCTCCCCATCCTGCTTGAGTACTTCCGCAACTGCGCCGCGATGAAGGAATCCAGCGTCGGTTTCGTCGAAAAATGGACAGCTCTACAAAAGATGATGTCTCAACTGGCCAAGGGAGCCCCGGAGGAATGGGAGCGCCACGCACGACGTCTGGCGTTCCTCGTTGCCGATCTGATCACGGAAAATCTTCTTTACGAAAATTCACTTTAAATATTACTTTCAAAACAAAAAAAAGCCGCTGACGTCTCCATCAGCGGCTTTTTGTGGTTCTTTATTATATTTAGAAAGCCACATTCTTCATATGAGGCACTTTGTTTGCGCCTGAGTTACCGATAATCATACCACGCACTCGTGAATGACGAGTCGCTGGATTGAATGGAAGTCCCTTGTACATCGGTCTTTCCAATGACGGAGCCCAAAGACCCTGTCCATTGACGGTCCACTCGCGGAAGTACATGGAAATGTAGGTACCTTCGATAAGGTAATCCACGCTCACACCAGGACCTGCCAGTTTCATCGCGGTATTGAATGTGAAGAGGTTTTCAGCCATTCCTTCCCCGAACTGACCGTAAGCGACTGCAAACGCCTTAGGATCTGTATTCATATATTTGTACATATCCTTCAAGGCGAAGTACATTTTGCTAGCGGCATTGGCGGTACGTCGGCCCACCATTGATGCGCAAGATCCACCATCATCAGATACCATGCAATAGTCATAAGGATCGTTCATCTCTTTGAAGTAAGGATACACCTGATCTGTCGCCAAATCGATAAACTGATCCTGAGTCATTTTTTGAGCCGCAGTCATCAGTCTCATCGTGTTCTGATCATCAAAGTTCACGTTAAACTCAATGCCTGTGTAACCCAAATCTTTTTCAGGAATACCCACCATCAAAGTATCCAAACCTGTTTTCTTCACAAGTTCTTTGATACCCGCTCTGAGGCGATATCCGTTACTCTTTTCATGTTTAAATGTATAGCTGTACGTTCCGAACATGCTATCCATACGAGCTTTGCTGTCCCAGTTCTCAACAGAGTATTTCGCTCCGTAGAACATAAATTCTTTCTCTTTATGTCTTGTCCAGAAGCGAGAGTCTTCTGATTCAGAGAAGATTCCATAGTAAGCGCGAGCCGTATTACGATCTACGTGCATGTCAGACGTCGTATAAGAATTGATACGTCCTTTGCTGTAAGTTTTATCCCAAATAATTGGAATCGAAAGTGACTTACTAGCAATTTTGCCTGTGGAAACCGATCTAAATGTTTCAACTTTAATAACCGGAGCTCTCTCCACCAAGTTCGCAGGCTTTGCACTTGCGAAATTTTCAGAAGCAAGCACGTTACCACGAATCATATCCTCGTAAGCCTTACGGCCGACTTCGGTTGTCAGATCGAAGACAAATGAGAATCCATCGTCAGCATATCTGAACTCACTCAAGGAAAGATTGATGATAGAAATATCAGTGAACACAGAGAAGCTATTCAGCTTTCCACGGCTCATTTTGACATAAGCTTTATCAGCGCCTACTTTCTCTACGTAAGTCTCCCAGGTACCACCGGCAAACTTCGCCACACCAGCCCCGACAGGACCAAATCCAGCTCCAGCCGAGAAGATCACACCACCTTGTCCAAGATAGGTAATGCTGTCACCAGCATCCCAACGATCAAGATCTGACGCTGATTTAGGTACTTCCCAACGTCCGCCCATAGCATAGGCTTTATCTAAAGTACTCACATAGCGAGTTGACTCTGTGTCTTTTCCAACAATAGGAAGAACTCCCACATAAGCCCAGAAGTGATCCGCAAGCCCTTTGGCATTATCATACCAGAATTGGACTTCAGCACCCAATCCGACTTCGATATTTCCATAAACGGTCTTTTGGAAACCATCACGGAAATCGCCATAAACCAATGAATCTGAAGAAGCCATTGGCTTATAGTCATACTTCACCAAAGAAGATTTCGGCTGAACATCTCTGAATTGAGGAGTCAAGTTCACGATATAAGAACCATAGTCGAAGCTGAGATAGAAAACGGGCTTAAGCTTTCTCTTAAGTTCCTTTTTCTCTTCTTGTTCAAACTCGTCGTCTGGTTCATCCCCATCATCTTGGCAATGCTTATCTGTTCTTCGGCATTCATCATCATGGTCGTCGTTATCATCATTGTCATCGTTATCATCATGATTGTCATGGTCGTCATGGTCATCATGGTCATCATGATCGTCATGATCGTCATGGTCGTCATGGTCATCTTTACCATCGCCGTGATCGCCATGATCATCCTTGCCACCACCATGGTCATCATGGTCATCATGGTCGTCTTTACCACCACCGTGATCGTCTTTACCACCACCGTGATCGCCTTTGCCACCACCGTTATCGCCCTTGCCACCACCGTAGTCGCCCATGCCACCACCGTAGTCGCACTTGACACCACAGTG
>JANJTG010000378.1 GCA_024711265.1 Bdellovibrio sp.
GATTTTTCCATCAAGATAAGTGTATAACCACGCCTTATGATCGTAAAGACCGAAGCGGACCTGACAGGTCTAAAAAAAATTGGCAAGATTGTCGCTAACTGCCTTCAGTATATGTCTCGTCAAATTGAGCCTGGGATGACAACTCGAGAGCTCGACGAACTGGGTGGGCGATATCTAGAACTTCATGGTGCCCGCTCCGGGCCGATGCTCACCTATAATTTTCCAGGATACAACTGTATTAGCCTTAATCACGAAGCGGCTCACGGGGTGCCCTCTGACAGAGAGATTAAAAAAGGGGATCTTATCAATATCGATGTCTCCGCCGAGCTCGGTGGTTATTACGCCGATAATGGGGGCTCTTTTATTGTTCCTCCGGGAAAGAAGGAAGATCAACGCCTGCTCTCTGTGACTCGGCAGGCTTTGGAGACGGCCATTCAAGCCGTGAAAGCCCATGAGCCTCTGAATATTATCGGCTATCATATTGAACGTGTCGCTCAAGAAAACGGTTACACGGTGATTGAAAATATAGGCAGTCACGGCGTCGGAAGAGGACTGCACGAAGAGCCTAAATTTATTGCGGGTTATTACGATAAATCAGACAAACGAAAGCTGAAGGAAGGGCACGTCATCACGATCGAGCCTTTTATCTCTACAGGGGCCCGTTTTGTTGATGAGGAACCCGACAAGTGGACTTTGGTGACTGGCAAAGAATATCGCACGGCCCAATTTGAACACACAATGGTGGTTCTTAAAGATCGTGCCCTGATTGTCACCATCCCAGATCCCGTTTGATTAGGATACCTTACTGACGACTTTTAACATAGACACAGCGCCTAAATACTTGAGCTTCTCTGGAAAGATGAAAGTCTACTCGGGTCTAAAAACGGAGGGTCTATGAAACTGTACTTTATTCTCGTATCACTTCTATTTGTTGCTTCTGCTCATGCCAGCGATCGCAAGGTGGGCAATGTCATTGCCGTTGAAAGAGAAGTCTCGGATCTTTACTCCACTTGTTTGAAAAATGGTCCCGAAGAAACCGCAAAACCACAGAGTTTCTTTTCTTGCGCAATTAAATACACGACAGATGGAGAACTTCCCGTCAGCAAAGGTCGCGTCCTTAAGCTGATCGATGACAAATGCTCTGTTGTTGGCGAAACCGCAAACGGCACTCTTCTTATCACCTTTGCCGCTGCGAAAAGCCCTTCGACTTTCGAGG
>JANJTG010000050.1 GCA_024711265.1 Bdellovibrio sp.
TGGTCGCAACACGCAAGGTGTTCGTCTGATCAATATTGACGAAAAAGAAGAAACGGTAACGGGAGTTGCCGTCGTCGAAGACGAAGGTGGAGACGACGTTGTAACCCCTCCGACAGATGGAGCCGTTCACTAAGATGATCAGAGTTTTTCTGGTTGTCTTAGTGTTGGCCCTCGCCGCCTGCTCTTCCCAGGAAGAGGCGGATTATAAGCAAGCACAAAAGGCGATCGCCCAGGAGCACTATCGAATTGCCCTGGGCTATCTGGATCGAGTCATTAAAAGAAATGCTCCAACGAATTTTCCGCTGGAGGCGGCTCGAGAAGCTGCTCGAATTTCGTTTTTTGAAATAAAAGACTTCAACAAAGCAATCCAATATCATCATTTCATTGTTCTGCATTCGCCTAACGAAAAAGAGCGCTTGGAATCACAGAAACAAATTGCAGAAATTTATTTCAATAATCTTCAAAACTATCAGCAAGCCATCATTGAATATAGCAAACTTCAACAAATGCCCCATACAGATATGGAGGCCGCACAATATAAGATGAACGTTGCCAGGGCTCAGTACTATCAGAATAACTTTTTTCAAGCAGAGTCAGAGATTGATACCCTATTGAAGCTCAAGAGTGACGACAACACTCGATTTAGTGCCCTGATGTTGAAGGGAAATATCCTCGTTGCAAAAAAAGATTTTGTTAAGGCGGCGGAGATATTTAAAGAGCTTATTAAAAGTTATCCAGAGAAAGCGATTCAGGAAAATGTCGCTCTTACTTTGGCTGTTTGTTATGAAGAAAATCTTGATTTTAAAAGTGCCGTCGCCGTCTTAGAAGAACATCGAAGCAAGTACAAGCCGCCGGAATATATTGAGCTTCGGATCAAACGACTGCAAGAGCGCATGAAAAACGCACCGGGCGCGAAGGGCTTTAGAAAGTAATGAAAAAGTATATAATTTTTGCATCTATCGGCTTTGAGCTTGTCGGTTTGATCGTAGGATGTTTTTACCTCGGGCAATATCTTGATCAAAAGTATAACACCAAAGGAATGATCTTTGTTGGTTTGACCTTTGCGTGTTTGATCGGATGGTTGTGGAGGGTCATATGGCTTCTTCGCAAAATGCAAAAGAGCGAAGAAGAAGCGGACCTTAAAAACTCCGAAAAAAAATAAACATGAAGATTGTTCTTATCATCCAAGCTACCCTCACCCTCCTCGGAGGAGCCCTGTTGGCCTATTTTTACGCGCCACAGCAGGCCTTTTCGTATATGGCGGGCGCTTTTGTTATCTTAACCAGCTTTTTTCTTCTGGGAATTGGCTTTGGGATGATCTTTCGGAAGAAATTGATTGCCCTGGCCATAGGGATCATTGTATTTAAGTACGCGATTTTAGGGATTATTATCTTTACGCTGGTCAAACTTTCTTGGTTCAATCCGTTGTGGTTTTCCATGGGAGTGGCAAGCTTTGTTCTTTCGGCGCTGATATATGCGTTGAAAGAGGCCTTAAGAGAAGGAAACACAAATGTCATTTAATTGGACACAACTTATTCCTGGTGTAGGTCACGAATATGCGCACGTTGCAACCCTAGGACTTGCAACAGCAAGTGTGTTTGCGATTGGAGCCGCCGCTCGTGCCTCACTTGGTACTGGTGAAACAGCCATTCTTCCTGCAAGCAAATTCTCTCTTCGTGGAATCATGGAAATGCTGACAGAGATGATGTCGGGCCTTGCTGATATGGTGATTGGTGAGCATGGTAAACACTATGTTCCCTTCTTCACGTCCGTTTTCTTCTTTATTTTGTTTAACAACTTAATTGGAATGATTCCGGGCATGACTCCCGCGACTGAAAACATCAACACAACATTTGGTTTCGGTGTTTTGATGTTCTTGTTCTATAACTTCCAAGGTGTGAAAGAAAATGGCATCGTCGCCTATCTTAAACACTTCATGGGCCCTGTGATCTTCTTGGCTCCTTTGATGTTTGTGATCGAGATCGTGTCCCACATGGTTCGTCCATTTTCGTTGGGTCTTCGTCTTGCGAACGTGATGATGGGGGACCACACGGTTCTATCCGTGTTCCTTGATCTTGTTCCTATTGGCGTACCAATTCCATTTTATATTATGGGATTGTTCGTCTGTTTTGTTCAGGCTTTTGTATTTACATTGCTTTCAATGGTTTATGTGGCATTCGCGATTGCACACGACCACTAAGAAGCAAAATTAACCACTCATATTGAGGAGAAACACATGAAAAAAATGATCGTTGCAATGGTTGCTTTGTTGGCTACTACATCTGCATTCGCACAAGAAGCTGCTGCTCCAGTTGTTGCTGCTAGCTCTGACCGTGGTTTGGTAGCTATCGCTGCTGCTATCGCTATCGCATTGTCTGTATTCGCAGGTGCAATGGCTCAAGGTAAAACAGCTTCTACAGCTCTTGATGGTATCGCTCGTAACCCAGCAGCTTCTGGTAAGCTTTTGATCCCAATGATCTTGGGTCTTGCTCTTATCGAGTCTCTAGTTATCTACGCGTTGATCATCGCTCTTCGTTTGGCGTAATTGTCAGACTCTGACTGATCAAGCAAAAGGCTGGGTATCCCCCGGCCTTTTTTATTTGTGCGGTCTTTGAATTCAGATGGCGGAGAAACCCCATGAAGCATTTTGAGAATCGTTGGATCTTTGAAGCTTTCGAAGAAAAAGAAGACAGCATTTTAAAATCCATGTTTGGTGGACTGGCCTTGTATCACCAAGGACAACTCAAATTTATTTTAATGGAAAACCCCGGCGATAATGAATACAGGGGCAAAAAATATTCTTATGATATCTGGAATGGTCTTCTGGTGGCGACGGATCAATCCCGACACCCTCTTCTTATAAAAACAATCGAAAGACTGATTCCCCACCCGGTTTTGCCAAAATGGCTTTATCTTCCCTTCACCTTTGAAAACTGGGAAGACGATGTTGAAAAACTTTTGCGGCTTGCACACAGAGGAGATCCCGCGATCGGGGTTTGGCCTCAAGAAAAGAAGAAATCTAAAATAAAAAAGAAAAAACCCGCCTCCAAGAAGCGGGTTTTAAAGAAAACAAAAAGTAAATCCAAGTCCTAAAGATACTTGTTCACGATGGCCTCAACGCGACCACGGATTCTATCGAGTCCCGCCTGAGACGAAGACTCATAACGAACCACTACAACCGGTTGAGTATTGGAAGAGCGGCACAAAGCCCAACCATCTTCAAAACTTAAACGAATGCCATCCGTGAAGTCGACTTTGTAATCCGCGCCAGGCCCACCCGGGAACGCTTCGATCATTTTCTGAACAATCAAAACTTTTTTCTCTTCTGTGGTGTCGATACGGATCTCAGGCGTGTTGTAAGATGGAGGAAGTCCTTCCAGTAATTGAGGAATCGTTTTACCCGTCTTAGCCAAGATTTCGACCAAACGAAGGCCCGCATAAGGAGCATCATCGTACCCATAGTTGCGATCTGCAAAGAACACGTGCCCGGACATTTCACCACCGAAGGGAGCTTTTTCAACTTTGATTTTTTCTTTCACCAAAGAGTGGCCGGTTTTCCACATGATTGGTTGTCCGCCGTGTTTTGCAACATCTTGGTACAAACGATCTGAACACTTCACATCTCCGATAATTTTGGCGCCTTTTTGGGCCTCCAAAATTGCACGCGAGATGATCACCATCAATTCATCACCATAAACCATGCGGCCCGTGTGATCGACAACGCCGATACGATCCGCATCTCCGTCAAAGCCGATTCCGCAAACAGCACCTTCTTTGAGGACTTGAGCTTTGAGATCATGAAGATTTTCTTCCACCGTGGGATCTGGATGATGATTGGGGAATGTTCCGTCTGGCTCTTCAAAAAGAATAGTCGGATTTAAACCAACAGCATTAAAGAGTCCTCGCACGACGGAGCCACCGGCGCCATTTCCGCAGTCCAATACAACTTTGATGTTTTTGATATTTCCGAACTCTTTGTGGTAACGCTCATAATACATCGGCTTAATATCAAAATGTTCTTCGGAGCCTTTGCCATCAATGAACTGACCTTTTTGGATAATTTCGCGAAGCTTTTGAATTTCTGCTCCGAAGATAGTTCCTTTGCCGACTGAAATTTTAAAACCGTTGTATTCGGGAGGATTGTGAGAGCCCGTGACCTGAATGGCGCCTTGAACACCCTTAAGTTCAAAGGTAGAGAAATAACACACAGGTGTCGTGACAAGGCCCAAGTGAATCACCTTCGCGCCCGACTCCATCATGCCTTTTGCCAAATTCTTAATGATCGCTGGAGAGCTTTCACGAGCATCGTGGCCCAGGGCAATAGTGGGATTTGTAACGCCGGCAACGTCTTTCATATAAACGACATAAGCGCGACCCAAAAGATAAGCGAAATGGTCATCGAACTGACCGTTGTAAACACCGCGAATGTCGTACTCTCTAAAAATGACAGGTTGAAACATAAATCACCTCAATTAATTCAGGTATTTAGAAATATAATCTTCAAGCCCTAGAGTCGAGCTAATTTTATTGCCCAGCGAAGGGCATCAATCATCGATTGAGGGTTGGCCTTGTTCTTTCCAAAGATATCTTTGGCTGTGCCATGGTCGACACTTGTGCGCACAAAGGGGATGCCGAGGCTGATATGAACGCCACTGTCCTGACCATGAATCATCTTAAAAGGAATAAGCCCTTGATCGTGGTAAAGCGCCAGGTAAAGAGAATATCGTTTCCAGTTGATAGGAAAAAAGGCCGCATCGGGAACGAGCGGTCCCTCTGCGGGGATTCTATTTTTTCGAGCGAAAGCGAGAATCTTCGGAAAAAGCCGAGCCTCGTCGTGTCCGATAAGCCCCTTTTCTCCTGCGTGGGGATTGAGACCCAAGATGCCGATGGGTTTTGATTTTTGAGCGGCCGGAAGTTTTTTGCGAAGTTCATTGGCATTTATAAGTGCTTCTTGCAGAGCCTTCTGAGTCAGCTTCCTTGGGACATTCGAAAGAGGTTCATGGGCGGTCGCCAGAACTACATTGAATTTGTCTCCGACAAAACCCATGTTCACAGACGGAGTTTTTGAAAGACGTTTTAGAATATCCGTGTGCCCAAGATCTTTAAAGCCCGCCTCTTTGATGCTTGTTTTAGAGAGTGGTGCGGTTGCTAGTGCGTGAATTTTTTTATCAAGGCACGCTTTCGCGCTGAGTTCGACCCATTTTGCGGGAGGAAGGTCTGAGGCGATGTCGACAATGTAGGGACCTTTGACCTTAAGTGCCTCTTCCAGTGAGTCCACAGTGATGCGAGCCCACTTTTTGTCTATCAAAGAAAGAAGTCTTTGGGGGACCATTTCCGAGCGCCACAAAATAACTTGAACACCTTTTTGTGGTCCCACTTTGTTGAGGGCCTTGGCAGCGACCTCAAAGCCAATGCCATCCACATCTCCGGTTGTAAGGGCGATTCGAATTCTATTCATTGATTCTTACAAAAGACTCATCCCGTTTACTTTGCAGCCACGCCTTCAGTTGTCGTTTAAAACTAGCCTCTAAAAGCTGGGCTTTGATGCGTTCTTTTACTTTTTCAAACTTAGGATCTGCAGTCAGCTTTTTCCCGGTGAGTTTGACGATATGAAAACCCATGCGTGATTTAACGACTGGAGTGGTCTCGCCAACTTTGAGGTTGGAAATAGCTTCTTCAATCTCAGGTAGAAATTCTCCGGATT
>JANJTG010000059.1 GCA_024711265.1 Bdellovibrio sp.
GTATTATCCTCTCGCAAAACCAAACGATGTTCCGCACGAGATGTGAACATACGATAGGGTTCTTTAGTTCCTTTCGTAACAAGATCGTCGATAAGCACACCAATATAAGCCTCATCTCGACCCAAAATGAACTCTTCCCGACCTAAGATACTATGAGCCGCGTTTATGCCAGCAACAAATCCTTGAGCCGCCGCCTCTTCATACCCCGAAGTGCCATTGATTTGCCCTGCCAAAAATAATTGTCGAATCGTTCTGGTCTCTAAACGATGCCAAATCTGGGTCGGCTCGATGTAATCGTATTCAACGGCATAACCATAACGAGCGACTTTTACATTCTCCAGGCCCGGAATTGTTTTCAGAAACTCGTCCTGAACTTCTTCCGGTAGGCTTGTAGAAATTCCCTGCAGATAAATCAAATCCGTAGAAAGCCCCTCGGGCTCAAGAAAAGTTTGATGGCTTGTCTTTTCCGCAAAGCGAGTGATTTTATCTTCAATAGAAGGACAATAGCGAGGACCCACACCTTCGATAATTCCACAAAACATCGGAGACTTATCAAGATTTTTACGAATGATCTCATGAGTGAGCTCTGTAGTGCGAGTGAGATAGCACAAGATCTGCGGAAGCTTCAGTTTATTTGGAGACCGATAACTAAATGGATAGATTTTTTCGTCGCCACCTTGAGGAACTGTCTTCGACCAGTCAATACTGTCGCGAAGAAGGCGCGCCGGAGTACCGGTCTTAAGTCGCTTCACTTCAAAACCGAACTGAGCTAATTGATCAGAAAGACCTATCGAGGGTTTGTCACCCACACGTCCGCCAGCTTCCTGCCGAAGTCCAATATGCATCACGCCGTTCATGAAGGTGCCCGTTGTAATAACAGTCGCCTTAGAAAAAATCTCCGAACCATCCTGCAGAACAACGCCAACACATAAATCCTTGTCCAGAATAAGGCGCTTTACCTCACCTTCCAGAAGATCCAGGTTTTCCTGATTTTTCAAGGCGTCAGTTTGAAACTGAGAATAAAGATGCTTGTCATTCTGAACACGCGTTCCACGAACCGCAGGGCCCTTTGAAGAATTAAGGCGTTTATACTGAATGCAGGTTTCATCAGCAGCAAGACCCATTTGGCCACCGAGCACATCAATTTCACGGACCATGTGCCCCTTAGCAAGGCCACCGATAGAAGGATTACAACTCATGTAAGCAATACGATTGATATTAGAGGTCACCATCAAAGTCTGAAGACCAAGACGAGCGGATGCTAAACAAGCCTCGACGCCTGCGTGTCCCGCTCCGACGATAATCACATCATATTTTTTTGTGCTCATAATATTTCTCTACTTACTTGCCGATGCAAAACTCTCTAAATACGCGATCCATGATCTGATCATCGAATCGTTTGCCCAGAGTTTCATGAATAGCAATCAGAGCTTCCTTAAGTTCCAGCGCAATGAACTCTTCACCCATCCCGCTTTCCACTAAACCCTTAGTACGAAGTACATTTTCAAGCGCCCGAGAAAGATTCTCTAAGTGACGAGAGTTAGAAATTAAAACTGTATTTTCCATCTGCAAGTCAGCAAATTCCTTAACAAGCCCCTCAAGGACACTTGAGCGAACCTTTTTATCAAGAGCGCTGACAAAGAACACCCTTCTTTTAAAGAAGTCCTCTAAGTCCTTGGTTTTTTGGAAAAATTTACTGTTCCTCAATGCCTCTTGAACCTCTTCAATCCGAGGAAGAGTTGAGAGTCGATCCGTCTTATTAGCCAAAATATAGGTTCTCTGCGGATCCAGACCGTCCAAAATAGTGACTTCCTCTGAAGACAGACCCTGTTCGATATCAAAAACAAAAAAAACGACGTCAGACTCTCCAGTCGCTTCCCGACTTTTTTGAATGCCAATTTTTTCCACCAAATCAGAAACGGACTCTCGCAAGCCCGCGGTGTCTAAAAAGGTGAACTTCACGCCCTTAAAGCTGGTATCTCCATGAATCACGTCCCGGGTCGTTCCCGGAATGTCCGTCACAATGGCTCGTTCATCCTCTAAAAACAAATTAAGAAGGCTCGACTTCCCAACATTCGGAAGGCCCGTCAAGACCACTCGAAAACCGTCTTTCAAAATACGACCGACTTTAAATGTTCCGACCAGCTCTTCAAGACCCTTTTCGATGCGCTCAAGTCGACTTAACACCGCGCTCTTTTCAACAACCTGAATTCCTTCAGTAGAAAAATCTATTCCCACTTCCGCGTGAGCAAGTATCCACGTCATATCATTTTCGATATCTTCAAGCTTATGAGAAACAGACCCCTTAAGCTGTCGCAACGCCAGTCGTGCGGCCTGCTGACTTTGACTTTCAATCAAAGAAAGAACACTCTCGGCCTGCACCAAATCCATTTTGCCATTCATAAATGCACGATAGGTGAATTCACCCCGATCCGCGGGTCTGGCGCCTAAAAAAACAAGTTGCTGAAGAATGGACTGACAGATGACCGGGCTTCCATGGCAAGAAATCTCAATGACCTCTTCCCCCGTGAAGGACTTCCCGTGTTTGAAGTACGTTGCCAAAACCTCATCAATTTCATCGCCGCTTTGAGGATCTTTAAGACTTCCAAAATAGGCTTTATGAGATTCAGGATGTTCAGGCAAAAAGGGGCAAATTTTTGAGACAATAGAAAGAGTTTGGGGACCACTAACGCGAATAACGGAAATTCCGCCCACTCCATGAGGAGTGGAGACCGCACAAATAGTATCTTTATCACGATCTCCACGGAACATGGGTCCCCTCGCTTAAATTAATCGTTGGAAACAGCTTCGTCGGAAGCATTTCCTTGCGATTGTCCTTTTGCAGGATAGATTTTGATTTTCTTATAAAGCCCATCTCCCAAAGAGCGGCTCTTAACTCGTGGATCTTTTGCCAAATATTGGTGAACAACCTTACGATCTTTTGGCGGCAAAGCACGGTAGTAAACAGATTTACCCTGTTCAATACAAATTGCTTTTAAATTCTCAGCGCGCTCAATAAGAGCGTTTGCAGATTCATCACGGTATCCGCCGCAGTCTACGGTGATATTTGTTTTATCATCCGGAAAGTTATGTTGAACGACGCGCTTAAGAAACAACTGGAAAGCGTCAAGCATCTGACCTTTTTTATCCTTAAGGATTTCTTCGTCAGCACCATTGAACTCGACGGACAAAGTAGATCCACCGTCTTCTTCTTTTTCAGTGCTGATTTGGAAAGTCAGATCAAATTGTGCTTTCTCGACAATCCCCTCTAAGGTCTTTTGAACGAGCGCTTCAACTTCGCTATTAGCACCCTTGCTTTTCCCCCCGAAAAGCTTACTAAAAAAACCCATTTTACCTCCTAGTTAAAATCTAAATTAAAAAGTTCGCCCCAGGGCGACTACGCCGTTTTTCTTTCTCTCATCATCAAGTACTGCTGGATGATTCCAAA
>JANJTG010000220.1 GCA_024711265.1 Bdellovibrio sp.
ACCTGATCCCATTCCGAACTCAGAAGTTAAGTCCTCTTGCGGCGATGGTATTGCATGGGCAACCATGTGGGAGAGTAGCACGACGCCAGCTCTTTTTTACTCTAACCCGGGTTACGAAAGTAATCCGGGTTTTTTTTTGCCTGAAATCCTCTACAAAATGTGGCCTTACAGCTGATATCTTCATTGTTTCAAGCTGTGACCGTCACACAGATCTTCACAATATTCATCTACATAGATTTCGCCTCTTTTTGAGGAAAAGAAAACAATTTTAAGTTTAAATCTGAAGGGGAAATAAACGAAATATACTTCCAGTGTCTCTGTTTTATGTTTATGTATTTATTGATGAATTTCGTTATAGTCGAGTCGCGAGAGCTTTTTTTAAGGCCCTGTGATATTCTAGTTTTATCAAAGACAGGAGTCACTTCCTGCGAGCTTTTTAAGTCTTTTTTCGACTGATTCAAAAAAAGATCTCTCAGGGCATCACCTGGGACACGGGAAAAAACTGAATAACCAAAGGAAAGGGTCGAGATGCGACAGGGTGTCTTATGGCTTTGGCATACGTGTATCTTGCAATAGGGATTATTTTTGAAGTCTTGGGTACAATTGCGATGAAGTACTCAGAGGGATTTACAAAGGTGGTTCCAGTCATTCTAACTCTAGTTTGTCATGGAATCTGCTTTGTGGCTCTCACTGTGGCTCTAAAATCGCTTCCGATCAGTATGGTTTATGCGATTTGGGCGGGAGTCGGCACGGCGTTTATGGCTCTTATAGGGCTTGTGATGTTTAATGAACCTTTACCTTTGCAGAAAGTTTTAGCGACGACTTTGATTGTTTTGGGAGTAGTCATGTTGAATTTCTCCGAAAAGAAGCCAGAAGCACAGGTTGCAAAGACATCTGAAAAGGTTTTGAAAGAAGAGGCGTCGACTGTTCAGGTGGTTTCTCATCGTAACTCAGGGTGACCCCAGCCCCCGAGAGCAAAGGCCTCAAAGATGAGTCTGATCTTTTTGTTCGTCAAAGAACTCGTTCAATCGGTCAAAGGGAGTTTCTTTGCGAGAGGCGAACTGGAGAAAGTCTGTCAGCAGTGCTGAAAGTCGTTCCAGTTGTTTGGGGTCTTTGAATTTATCGTTTTCATCAAAAGCTTCGTGGGCCCTGGCGACGCCGAAGTAGTCGGGATAAACAAAAGCGCCCAGAATATGAAATGGCACTCGTGCGTGAATGTTGCCGCGCACTCCTCCTAGGTTTCCCGGCGAGGCACCTAATAGACAAATCTGCTTTCTTGCAAGAGGGACGGGATCTAATCGAGAAAGCCAGTCAATCGCATTTTTAAGAGTCCCAGGGATACTTCCATTGTATTCGGGACTTGAGATGATCACGGCATCTGCCGTCTCAATTTTTTTGGCAAGTTTTAAGACGCCTTCAGGGATGCCCTGAGAGACTTCCAAATCCCCATCATACATTGGCATTGGAAACTCATTAAATTCGCAGAGCTCTACTTGGTGATTTTGCAAGGACTCCACGAACTGAGCTGCAATGCGGATGACTTTCTTGTTGTAGGAGCCACGACGCAGAGAAGGGGCGAATAGAAATATATTCATAAGCTCCTCATATTCATGGTGTTATTTTCTAGGGAGAACTGAGAAATTCAAATTCTTTTAGCGAAGATATTTAGAAATACAGAACTCAAGATAGATATTGGCTAGCGAAATTTTTAAGAGATTCGTGCGATAAGGCAAGCTGTCGGTGACAGAAGGCCACGAAGATGTGAGTACAAAGTAAAATCATCTTCGCGGCAGGTGGTTTAACGATTTATTTTTTTAAAAGAGACTTCTTAAGATGAGCAACACCATCGTCAGCGGGTTTTCCTAGCCAAATGGCGAAGATTTTTTCTGTGAATCCGGCAGCACCTTTAATTTCTGAGAGTCCACCACCAGTTGTTTCGTAATAAATGGCCTCACTGCCGTCTTTAAGTTTTGCGGCCAAGATGGAAAGGGCTTTGCCTTCCTTTGCTTCTCCGCCCTTGGCGACAGAGTCTAGGAACTGCTTCAAGGATGCTTCTTCTGTGTCAATTCCGTTAGCCTTAAGAGCGTCTTTAAAGGACTTTTGAACATTGTCTGCGTCGACATCGCGGAGGAAGTGAAGTTGAATGGCGACAGCCTTTTGATCTTTAAGAGAACCCAAGGCTTCTGATTCTGATTTTTTGAAGGTCTCAGGAGAAGCGACGAAAAGCTGTCCGACATAAACCTTCACATTCACGAAGACCACTTTTTTTGCACGCAAGCCGGAGCCCACGGAGCTTAATTTCAGACTTTCACCTTCGATGTTCGCGGTCACTGCTGCGGACAAAGGGACTTTCTCAACTTTTTCAGTATTACCTTCGGGAGTTAAAAGGGCGGCAAATGAATTTGTAGACAAAAGGAGGGTAATAATCGGAGCGATAAGCTTTTTCATGGGATTCCTTTCTCTTGCTGATTCAGGCTTTAGCATTTGCGTGGGACCAATAAATGTCAACGGGGAAAAGTTTTGTTGGCAGTCATTAGGTCAGTACATTAAGCTTTTGAATATAGATTCATGACCGAAGAGAGAAAAAACTCCCTTTTTAGACAGAAACTGGAGCTTCTGATTCTTACCCATTCAGAGGACGTGCTTACTCGCGCCAAGGCCGCGATCTCGACCCACTTCATTACTTTTCGGTCCGTAAACTATGAGGAGATTCAAAAAGGTCAATTGGGAGATCTTCTGAAGGCCCAGTTGATCCTGTTAGCTCAAGAGGGCGCTGAGAGTTTATCCGCGTTTGAATCTAGAGTGAACGAGGTTTTGCGTTTGTTTCCTCGTTCACGAGTTGTCACGGTGATGGGTCCAAAAGAAAACTTGGAGGGCGCGCAAAACCCTCGAGTAAGCCCTTTGTCTTCGTTTGAATTCTTTTCGACCTTGAAGTTTGAATACATATGTCTTTATCGGTGTCGTTCTCAATACTATCAGATTCAAAGTTCAGATCTGTTTTCGATGACCACGATCACATTTCCAACTTTTATACGATTGCCTCTAAATCAGAGGTATTTAGCGGTAGTTCATAGTAATACAGTGCTGTCGGACGAGAGATATCAACGCATGGCCGGGGCTGAGGGTTTGTTTATCAAAGCCAAGGACAGTGATAAGTATTTCCAATATATCTGTAACTATTTTGATATGTCGGGAACCGGGCTGAAGAAAAGAGCGCGGGGCCTTTTTTTGAATCTCTACTATTATTCCTGTTATTTGAATGAAGGTCTTCTTTTTGATTTCTCTTCTAAGTCAGACACTCATTGCGCTGGTGTTTATGTAAAAATCCAAAATCTGGCGGAAGAGATATTTCAGGTCATGCGGTCGGAAGAAAGTCTTTGGGATGTTTTTCGCGAAGCCTTGAATGATGATTTTTCTATGTTCTGGCGTGCGCCTTGGATTGCGATCTATGCAACGCTGATCGCAGTAAAAAGTGGGCAGGGTGATCCGATGACAACCTTGTTGTCTGGATTGTTGATGGACGTAGGCTTGTATGATTTGGAGGAAGACGTCACTCGCCAATATTTTTTGTCGAAGGAAAAGAAAATTGAAGACAAGATGCAAAAGAGTTTTGAAAAGCACCCACTGTTATCTTTGAATCGATGTCTTATCAAAAAAGTTCCAATAGACGAGAAAGTCAAAAGCGTTTTGGTTTGCACCCATGAAAGGGCGGATGAAAAGGGATTTCCCAATCAAGTTCCTGCCGCTCATTTGCCCGTGGAGGCTCAGCTTTTGATGTTTGCCGAAAAAATCGATAAAGAAGTTCTTACGACGATGAAGGAGACGGGAGTAGGGTTTCGTTTTCTTAAGGAGAAACTGTGGGAAGCGGAAAAGGCCTCCCTGCAAAGTTTCAGTCCTGAATTTTTAAACGCGATTGCGGAAGCCTTGATCTAGGGGCAGATTTCTATCAGACTTCCTAATTCGACAGCCGCGAAGATCTCTTCAACCTCTGAACTGGTTACAGCTATACAGCCCCTTGTCCAATCGCGGGGATGGCGAATAAGCTTTCTTTTAATCCAACTGTTAGGCAGTCCGTGAATCATAATGTCTTTGCCCGGGTCCGGGATGCCCTTCTCCTTGGCATTCTTTAGATCTCTTGAGTTCGGATAGTTGATGCGAAGGCTCAAGTGGTATTCGCTGCGCTCGTTTTTTAGATCAAAGAAGTAAAGCCCTTCCGGCGTTCTTTCGTCGCCTTCCATGACTTTGTGACCAACCGGTCGCCCCCCTAATGCCATGTGGTACGTAGCTAAAACTTGCTCACCATGAAGGAGGTGAATCAGGCGCCTTTGCTTGTCGACGAGTATGAAGTCGGACTTCGTGCCCATTGGAAGAGACTCTTCACGAGATTTTCTAGAGAACTCAGCGGTTCGTGGGCATAAGCTGTGCGGAGGTGTTTGCTCAAGGGTTCTTTCGAGTATGTCTTTTTCTTGAGGGGTCAGATATTCATAGCCGTCACCCTTCTGAAATGAGAACGCGATGGAGGTGTAGAGAAGAGTCAGGATGAGAATCAAACGCATGGCTTTGAAATCGCATGAAAATGTGACAAGCGCAAGTGACTGCCAGATGACTTATGACACCGGTTGCTATGATGAGAATCCTTTTGCGCCTCAGAGACGTTTTGCTTTTAATGAGAGGGCTTAATGAGTGATAACAGAGGAGTTATGAATGCTTAAGAAAATGGCAATCGCGTTTTGTTTGCTTGCGCTCGCAGGACAGGTTGAGGCTAAAGAATTGACCAATCGCCTTGGTGTTGGTGTGAAGAAAAACACATCATTGGATTTGCCAGAACTTGCCGCGGTTTATTACCCGGTTTCGGATATCGCTTTTTCTGGAGGCCTGGGGATTGATACGCAGAAAGATTACTCAAAGTTTTCTTTTAATGCAGGAGTGCGCCGTGTTGTTTTTAAAGAAGACAATATGAACTTCTACATGGGGGGCTCTCTAGGGCTTGTCAACTTTGAGACGGCAGGTAAAAAAGAATCTGGGTTTGAACTCAATGCCCTTTTTGGTGGCGAGTTCTTTTTTACAGGCTTGGATTCACTGGCATTTACCTTTGAAGGCGGAGTCGGTGTGATCTCTGCTGATAATGTTCGCTTTAGAACAATTGCTGACGGTCCCTTCAACGCAGGTATTATTTTTTACTTCTAACATAAAGGAAATATGAAAATGAAAAAGGTTATTCATACTGACAATGCACCTAAAGCTGTAGGGCCCTATTCTCAAGCTGTTCAAATGGGTGATTTTTTATTCTGTTCTGGGCAAATCTCCATTGACCCTAAAACCAACGAAGTCTTCACTGGCGATATCAAAACTCAAACTGAGATGGTGATGAAAAATATTGAAGCGGTTTTGGCGGCTAGTGGATTGAACTATTCTCACATCATTAAAACCACGATCTTTCTGACTAGCATGAACGACTTTGCGACTGTCAATGAGATCTATGCGAAGGCGTTTAAAGAAGCTCCTCCGGCTCGTTCAACCGTGGCAGTCGCGGGTCTTCCCAAGGGCGTCAACGTGGAGATCGAAGTCATTGCGCATCGCTAAGTCCCTTTTGCGATCTCGCTCTTTTTGGATTCTTCTGATTTTCAGTGGAGTGGTCGTCTTTCGTTTTTACGATGAGTACAAAAAAGTCCAAAGCGAGATCGTGCAATCCTGGTTGAAAACCCCGACAGCCGACTGTGCGGTGGTTTTAACCGGGGGAGCGGGGCGCGTGCGAGAGGGTTTTGATTTACTGGCAAATCAAAACGTGAAAAAGCTGATTATCTCGGGAGTCTACTCAAATGCTCGACTTCGCGAGATTATGCCGGTGTGGTCTTTTTACGGGAATCTTACTGAAAATGATGTGGTACTGGATCGTCGTTCTGAAACCACCTACGGGAATGCCCAGCAAAGTCTTCCTATTGTTGAAGCCTTGAAGTGTCGCGATATTCTGCTGGTGACTTCGAGACTGCATATGTATCGCTCTTACCGAACTTTTAGAGCGACCTTTCCTGAGAATATCTACATCCAAAAACATGCGATAATCGGGGGGCGTTACGAGTCTTCAGTCTGGGAAACGGGATTTGAAGCCTTGAAGTCTCTTTTTTACTCCTTCTGGGCCTATTAAAACAGGACCTTCATCTGAATGTGTTTTATGCAAGAAATCCGATAAGTCCTTAGAGAAATCGAGGGACAATCATGACTTCTTTGCTGGCGCAAATTGACTCGCTAGGCAGATTTGTTACGAAGAATGTGGAGTACACGATACGTGTACTCTTGATGGTTTATCTTTCTCTTCGTGCAACTGTTCTGGATAAAGCACAAGGGTTCCGTCAGATCGTGGGAGTCATTTCCGCACAAATCTATTTTACGGGCTGGCAGGCATTGCCATTGATTTCAGTTTTGGCCCTAGGGGTCGGAGCTGTGATGATCCTTCAATCTCTTTCTAATCTTTCTCTTCTGGGTGGTACCCAGATGATCGGAAACTTTTTAATTGTGATGATCTTGCGTGAAGCGGGGCCCTTGATGGTCGCTCTGGTTGTGATCGCGCGCTCTGGAACGGCGGTGGCTTCAGAAGTCGGGAATATGCGAGCCAATCGCGAGATTGAGGCTTTGGAAAGCATGGGAATTAACCCCATGAGTTTTATCGTTTTTCCACGAGTGGTTGGCGGCATTATCAGCGTTCTGGCTTTGGCATTTTATTTCAATTTGATTGCGTTGATCGGTGGATTCCTTGTGACCCGCTTCATGCAAGACATGCCGATGGCATTTTATACTGATTCGCTGATGAAGGCCGTTGCTAAAGAGGACGCTTTGATCTTTCTTTTGAAGAATGGTTTTAGTGGAATGATTATTTTTGTCGTTTCCTGCTATCAGGGCTTGTCGGTTAAACGCAGCCCTCATGAAGTCCCCCAGGTGACCACCCAAGCGGTCGTGAACAGTATCATCTTTGTTGTGGTCTTTAATCTTATTGTTTCAGCTTTGTTTTATTTAAATCAACTTCGCAGTTTAGGAGTGGTCTAATGAAAATCGAGAGTCTTAAGTTTGAAGGAGTTTCGTTCACTCATGATGGACAAGATCCGATTGTTCAAAATGTTGATTTTGACTTTCCTATGAACGAGATCTTATGGGTGAAGGCCGAAGAAGGGGCGGGAAAAAGTTCTTTGCTTCAGATTTTGGCTGGTCTGCAGATTCCTCAGTCTGGCAAGTATCTTATCAACGGCGAAAATGTCGTGGAAATGTCATTTGAAGAGTTTTTGCCTTATCGACTTGAAATTGGTTATTCATTTGATTACGGCGGACTTATCAACAATCGTTCTTTGCACGACAACTTGATGTTACCTCTTTTGTATCACAAGGTTGTTTCCCCCGAAGAGGCTAAACTTCGCGTGGATGCCATGTTTAAAGAGTTCGGTGTAGAGAAATTCGCACATGAAAGACCGGCTCACGTCCCTGGGCGCGTGCGCAAACTGGCGTGTTTGATGCGTTCTTTAGTGATGCGTCCACAGATGTTACTCTTGGATGATCCGAGTGTGGGCTTGGGGCAAGATAGTATCTATTCTTTCGTTGATCATATTCATCGTTTTCGCAAAGACGGATATTTTAAACACATCTTTGTCAGTTCTTATGACGAGAAGTTTATGAATCATTTTGATTATCAAATTATTCATTTGGATGAGGGGCAGCTTTATTATCAAGCTGTGGATCCTGAGAAAAGAGTTGTTCATCTATGATGAAAGTGAAGTTAAGCAAATTTGAACGAGTGGCGGGATTTTTTATCCTGTTTGCGATCGTCGGGGTCATTTTAACCGGGGTCAGCGCCGCTATTAAACAGGGCTGGTTCGAACCAAAGGTTCGTTATACCACGACGTTTGAAAATGCGGATGGCATTCATCAAGGCACCTTGGTTCAGATCGCCGGTCTTCGTGCGGGGGCCGTTGAAACTGTGGAGCTTGAGAGCGACAATCGGATACGTGTAGGATTCTACATCTTGGGTAAGTTTGAAAACAGAGTCCGCGAAAACAGCACTGTGCAGCTAGTCCGTCCGTTCATTATCGGTGAAAGGGTTCTGGATCTTTCTGTGGGGGGCGAACAATTCAATCTGATGCCTCCGCAAAGTTCGATCAAGTCATTAGAGACGGTGGATCTTATGACGTTGATGAGCGGAAAGAATATGAATTCATATCTGACAAAATTGGGTGGAATCCTTGAAAGTATGCAAGTTATTATGGATGCCTTCGCTGATAAGAGTCGCGCGGAAAGCATGGTGCGAGTCATAGATCGATTGGATCCTTTGGTGAAAAATCTGAACACCATGTCGGTGGAAGTGATTAAACTTTCTCGTCAAGCCACGCACGATGAAGGGGTTCAGAAACTGGTGGGCAATCTGGCGGTGACAACGAATGAGATCAACCGTATTTTGCCTGAACTCAATCAACAGAATCCTGATCTTGCTAAAGATTTGGCTGTTATG
>JANJTG010000428.1 GCA_024711265.1 Bdellovibrio sp.
GGGCGTGCGCTGCGCGCACGTCATGCGGCGGGACGGCGAGCGCCGTCCCACGCACGCAGGTCAGGTCTGCCCGGCGTCTTGCTAACGCCATCCCTGGCAGCAAACGCCGGCCGTTCCGGGCCTCCTGCCCTACACTTCAGACCTGACCTGCGTGCGTGTGCCAGCGCACCGGAAGCCGTGGTTACACCGGCACGAGGTCAAAAGCCCAGGTCGATTGGCAGCACTCGCATAAGACAAACTCAGGGCAAAACGCGAAGTGACAGTTCTGCCCAGGCGCCGGTGTCGGCCAGGGCGGTGATGCGCTGTTCGCCGGGGGTATCGAAGGCGTGGGTCCAGGGCCGGGCGCCGAGGGTTTCGCCGGCGAGGCGACCGTTCACCAGCCAGCGCACGCGCGCGGCCGTGCCCAGGGCGCGCAGGCGCAGCGTGGGTGGCGTGGCGCTGCCGGGGGCGCGGGCCAGGCGGCTGCCGTTGGCGGGGCCTTCGATGCGCAGCGATTCCACGGCGGCCAGGGCGTCGGGCGCGCAGTCGGGCGCGAGCGCCGGGATGGCCGAGGCGCGGCGCTCCTGCGCCGGCAGCCACGGGTAGGCCAGGCTGGGCCAGCGCGCGATCTCCACGCGCTGGCGCGCGTGCCGCGCCGTGCAGGACGCCGACAGGCGTTGGCCGCTGCGTTCATCCACGTCCAGCGACAATTTTCCCGCGCTCCACAGCCGCGCCTCGCGCTCCGGCAGCGTCGGCGGCAGCTGCCCGGCCAGCACGAAGGCATCGCGGCGGCGATGGCACAGGCCCGGCGCGGCGGGATCCGGCGGCAGGCCCAGCGGCCAGCAAACCTCGCGTTTTTCCACCGTGTCCGGCATGGCCGTGCGGCCCGTGTCGCCCGCCGCGCGCGGCAGGCTGTCCACCACTTCGAACAGCAGCGGCAGCGCGGTGATCGCGCCGTACTGCCCGGGCAGCGGCGTGCCGTCCGGCCGCCCGACCCACACGCCCACGGTGTGGCGCGCCGTGCCGCCCAGCGCCCAGGCGTCGCGGAAGCCGTAGCTGGTGCCGGTCTTCCAGGCCACGCGCGGGCGGCCGCCGGTATCGAAGGCCTCGTCGCGTTGGCCCGGCCGGCCGTGCTGCTCGAGGATCTCGCGGATGATCCAGGCCGCCTCGGGCGACAGCAGCCGGCGCTCCTGGCGCGGCGCGTCGGGCCGGTAGCGCACCTGGCCGGCGAGGCCACCGTGGTTGAGCGCGCGGTAGGCGCCCACCAAGTCCTCGAGCCGCGTGCCGGTGCCGCCGAGGATCATCGACAGGTTCGGCTGCGCGCCGCGCGGCAGCTGCAGCACCAGGCCCGCATGCGCCAGCCGCGCCGCGAACCGTTCCGGCCCGACCCGGTCCAGCAAATCCACGGCCGGCACGTTCAACGACAG
>JANJTG010000222.1 GCA_024711265.1 Bdellovibrio sp.
CGAAAGATCCTTCCCCATACATACCTCGAGACTAAAGTTGAAGCACTTATATACTTTCGTGAGATTTGTTTCTTTCCTGAAGACTCAGAATGAGACTTTGAGCCTCAACGGCCACTTTGATCTCATGTCCATGATGTCTACGGACCTTTTCTTTCGCGTCTAAACATCTATCGGATGGTAAGGAACCTCGACAATGGATCGAAAACCATGATTGGAGGTGATCGCTAGAATGAACTTCCGAAGGCCATTGATATTCTGACCGCCCTTGCCTAAAACTCTTCCGACATTCTTTTTACTGCAGTCAATTTTGAAAATTGTAGTTCGTTCACCATGAACGGCAGTCACACTGATATCATCGGGAGCTGGGCAAATAAGCTTCAATAGACATTCTAAATGTTCACGGACCATGGAGGTCACTTCTTCTCGACTCATTTTTGGGGCATTTTCCTCTGATAGACTTGCTTCAGAGTTGATACTTCTTCTAATTACTAACGGTTGCTTTGGGGCCAATGACATAACAACATCCTCCGAAATCTAAGTCTAACTTCTATTTCGGAACGGAGAGTATCCCCAATAGAATGTCGAGCAAAATAGGCCCTGCGTCCTCACTGTCCTCTGACCAAAGATAGGGAGCATTCCGTCGAAGAACAACTGCTCTGCACGATCCCTCAAGAAACTCACGCACTGAAGATGGCCGCAATTTATACAAGGACGTCAGCACAAAGATTACCTCAAAGTAATTTCAAATAGGGACGGACGCCCAGGACTGAGTATTTATCTCAACAAACTTCGGTTCTTTAGGCGCGGTAAAAATTGACCCAGCAAATACAAGATCAATACTAAAGACGTCAGAAAAAAAGGAGACTGCCATGAAAACATTTATCTTAGTCGCATTACTTAGCGTCGCTCCCTTTGCTCATGCGAATCAAGACTCTGCAACAACCAGTGCCCTTGAGTTCTCTCGTGAAGAAGCGGAACGCGCACCAAGAGGAGTTCTTCCCTTTATCGGAGTTGGTGGGGGTTATACCGGTTACGACACCGTCGGATCCGTCGAGGGTACACCTGCTACTATAAAACTTCTGGGTTCGTACTACTTCGAAAATCCCTTTGTCGTAGATTTGGGTTATGGGGTGAATAATCAACAGTTCTCCCAAGCCGGAATAAATCAAGAAACATCCGTGACAGGAGGTGCTTTCGAACTGGCCGCTCGCTATCGATGGGAAAGTCGCTGGCAAGCCGGGATTGTCGCCAATCATCTCTTTGAACAAGGGAAGTTCCTCACCGCAGAACAAGGAGACGCCCAATTCGTTGGTCTTCAAGTTCTTCGAGAATTCAATCTTAGTCCAAGTTGGTTGGCTCGTCTCGGAGCTCGGGCTCAGGGCTTAACGAACAATACAGGAAGCGTAGTCACTATGTATCTAGTTGACTTGCAAATCGGTTGGAATCCTGGTGCCTACAAACCCTCGGTACGACAGACAGCTGCCACGGAAAGTCCAGTTCAACGAGAACCTGAAAAAGTGTCTCCCGCGCGCCCCGTTGCCGCGACCGAACCAGAGCCCATTCTTCGTGATGTCAGCTATGCAAGCTTAGCGGGAGGTTCATCATTTCAATTCCCTTCATCTCGAGTTGCTCTTTCAACTAAAGACCGTCAAAAGCTTTCTCGAGTGGCTAAGGCTTTGAATGAAAACAAGGATCTCTTTGAGAAAGTCGAAGTCCACGGGTACACCGACTCCACAGGAAGCGATTCGATCAATCAACGAATCTCTGAGCAACGAGCAAACCAAGTTCGTTCGGCTCTCCAAAGAGGTGGACTCAAAGACGTTAATGTGATCGCTGTTGGAAAAGGCTCTGCCGATTCAACCGGCTCAATGGCGACAGATCGTCGTGCGGAACTGGTCTTTGTTGGCGTTAAAGACGAAGCTAAACTGCGTGAAGTCTTATCGAAGATCGAATAATTCAAATGCATTCAAGAGCGCAGCGTAAGAACTGCGCTCTTCACTAACCACCAAGACACTGCTCTAAGATCACTCGAAGTATGCTTTTCATGGTTTCCAATTCCATAGAGGGCGTATTTCCTTTGTCCACCACCTGCTCTGGCAAGTAAGGCACATGAATAAAACAAGTTTTACTTGTAATCTCATCCTTCTGAAGATTTCTTAAAGTTTGGAAGTAGACATAGTTACACACATATCCCCCGGCACTCAAAGACACTTCCACGGGTAAATTCATTTTTACTAATTTTTCCTTCCACTCACTTAAGGGTAGTGGTGAAAACAAGGCCGACTCTATCCCCTCCTCGATGGCCCCTTGTCTGGGGATTTGCTGGTCCTCGTCGGGCGTCTCTGTCTCAATCCAGTTCAAGGCCACCCGCTCCAGGGACACTTTACTTCTTCCTCCCGCCTGCCCAAGAAGAAGAATCACATCGTAGACTTTGGTGGATAATTGCTCTCGCAAAACCGCCGGGCCCTGGGTGAATGAAACAGGCAAAAGCAACGTGTCTATGCCGTGTTCAATTGAAAAATCCTTCTTGATCCACTCAAGAAGGATTTCACTGGGATTGATACTTTCGCCTTGAAATGGACGAAAGCCCGTCACTAGGATTCTAGAATTTTTCATCACTCGAAGTTACTTCTCCATGTCATATAAAAGTCATGACTATTTGTACCATTCAACGGGTGCCCCTTAATGCGGAATTCAACTTTGGTATTGAATTCTCGAGTTAAAGCCTGGGCCTCCGCCTCAGTTCGTGGAACCCTTGCCCCCATTGTTTTCAATGAAGAAATCGGCAGCCAATATTCCCGAGAAGTCGTACATGAAGCATCCGCCGCCCAAGGACCTTGTCCTCCACATTCATTTCCACCATTCCAATTGAAAATACGGAATGTCACTTTAACCTGATCAGACTGTGAATAGAAGTTCCAATTTTGCCCCACATGCTCATATTCAGAACTCAGTTTTTTGAAACCAAATGTCCATGGCAATTCCTGTTTTTTACTATAACTATCAATGAATTCAGGACTATTATTCAAAACGAAGGTTCTTAAGACCGCCGCCGAAGCGTGAGCCCCATAGGCAGAAGAAAATCCACAATGGTTTCCGTACTTCAAGTTCAAAACTCCCACCTGAGGTGACTTCTCATAAAAGTCGTCATGCTCTACCACTTCCGCATTAATGGCGTTATTAACCACCATATCATCCTTCGAAGCCCACACCAAAAGAGGTGTTTTTACTTCTTCCTTCCAATTCCAGAAGTTATTGCTCTTAAAGAATGTTTGTGGGGTGCTTGCGATACCGCGTCTTTGCAAAGAGGTCGAAGAAAGCTGTCCAATATAGTCAGCCATTCCTAAGCGAGTTGAAGGAATTTTCTCATCAGAAATAAGATCTGGAACATCCTCAACATAGTTGCGCGCTTCTCTGAAATGATCTTTGGTCATTTTCGAAAAAATACGTCCTACAATTTGGCTTCCATAAAGACGATCTAAGGTCGGTCGCAAACTCACAACGGGACAGATGGCCGTTACAGAATTAAAGACTTTTTTACCATCGGCCAAAAGATACTTGTCATTAAATGCGGCTCCCATCACCGCAGCGTTACCGCCCAAACTGATACCCATAAAGTGAATGCTGGAAATACGGTCTTTATACTCCCACTTCTCGCGCATCCACTTACCGATCTCAATAGACTCGTAACCCTCGGACCAGCCCCCCATCGTCACTTTTTTGTTATAATAGATGTAATCCATGCCTGTCTGGTTTGCGAGCATGAGTACATTAAAAGGGCTTTGATCAAAAAGATGCATCAAATAGCTTTTCATTGACGCCGTTTGGGCAGCAGAGCAAAAGACCCCGCATCTCACAATCACCAAAGGGCGAGGACGAGGGTCTTGCTTCAAAGCCAAAATCCCTGGAACGCGAGTCCCATCAGGAAGCTTGATCAAAAACTCTTTAACTTGTGGATGCGATAAAAACGGATATTGAAAGTTCGAGAACTTCAAAAGGCCCAGAACTCCCAATGTTGATTTTCGCGTTAACTCACCTGAACATTTAGAAAAATATTTTTTTGCTGTCTCGTAGTACTGTGCGGTCGATAGCTTTTTACCAATAACACTATCCTCAAAGCGACGAGGGTCACAATCTGGTTTGATGTCTTTTGTGCTAAGTCCATCGGGAACTTCTTCAAAAAGACCTTTTGCTGTGGGCACGTCTACGCCTGACTCTCGAGCCAACTCTTGGTAGAACTGGGACTCTAAGTCAAGCTGAGGAGCCCCCGAAAAAGACTGCGCTTGCGCTGTTGAAGAGATAACCAAAAACGATCCAACAAACATGCTGAAAATCTGCGATGACATTTTTTACCTCACGTACTTCACAGAATTTATCGACCGAAGGTTAGGCTAGGTTTAGAAAAAACTCACTTTGTCTAAAGTGTTTACAGAATCCCAGAAATTTGAATTTTCTCCTCTGAAGGCATGCCTCATTCAGAGAAAACAACATGACAAATCTACGAAATACACCCAAGTCTCCTCACATTTTAAAATCGAGGCAAAAGCAACGAGAGAGACTGACGTAAAAAGAAAACGGCGTGCTTTTGGCACGCCGTTGGTATTTATATTCAGACGAAACGGTCTTCTTGAGTTTCTAGGCGATCTTTTTAATCTGAGATAGCTTGTCCTTAAGAACAGAGTTCTCATGCTTTAAGGCATTGACCTCAGAAACCAACTGATTCATTTTCCTTTTCAAAAAATCAACTTCTTGCTGAGTACTAGAATCCACCTCAGGTGCTGACGCTGAAGAAGTTGATGCCGTCTCTTTCTTGTCAGAAGTCGTTTCGAAATTCAAAGGAGTTGTATATCCCCCCATGCTTAACATCTCTTCAATATTTTCAGGTACCAGAAGGTCAGGATCCACTTTTTCAAGACGGATGATTCCTTGCGAAATATAACCGCGGACTTCGGAAAGAAGCTTAGCAATACAAGTTGTTTTCTCTGCAGGATTTGGATTTGATTCCGCCATCAAATCACCGATTTTCCGTCTCGAAATGGGTGGCAAACAACTAAGAAGTTGTTCCACCTGCTCTGGAGGACTTCCATGCATGGCATTGGCCAACGTCAAAGGCGGTACGCGAGAGAACACCTCTACCAGATATTGACTCTCCCAACTATAAACTCTGTTGATGGTAAGGATTCTTTTACGAAGAGCATCCTCCCATGCGGGACTCTCACTGGCAATGAGCCCCAAAAATTGCTCACGCTTTGCCAACGGAGAAGTTTCCAAAAGCTGAAGAAGTTGAAAGAAGCCACCCTTTTTTTTGTATCTGTCTAACATGCCCATGGTTAGTTTATCGGAAATGATTTTCAGGACTAAAGGACTAAGGAATGAAAAACTGATTATCAAAAAAGATTGATCATCTCGGAATTTCAAAACCCTTTTGCCGTCCAAGAGTTCAACAATTCCCGGAAAATTTCCAACATGAGATGTCTCATTTTGAAAACAAAAAGAGCAAGGACAGGGCCTTGCTCTTCAAATACAGGGTCTTTCGTGGGGGTGTGAGTTTAGTCTAACGACTCACACTTATATGAAAGACTGACACTCGTGCCAGGCTCCAGATATTGGTTGAACTTTAAAGTCTTCCCATCCAACCAATGGGCAACAGGACTTCCAGACACAGTGACAACAAGATCCGTTGGATTCGAACAATTCAGCAAAACGTCTTTGATACGATCCGTGATCTTTGAACGGATCTGGCCAAGCTGGCTTGTGTAATCGCTCGAACAGATATCCGCAGCATTACCCCAGCCGACATCTGTGAATTCCATATATTTTTTGCCAATACTTCCTCTGACCAAGCCTGTTGTTGGGCCGTAACCATCTAAAGTCTGACTATTTTGTTGATTCAAACACGCTTGGTCTTTCACCACAATCGCATGAACACTGAGTGAGTTGTATTTATCCACGCCCAAGGTGTTTTTCACGTTCGTGATCAAATTTCCCGGGTGATCAAAATCTTCCAGCGTATAACCTTGGCTTCCATAAAGGCCACTTCTTTCATCTTCATCAGACAAGAAGATAATCGCCAAATGAGCATCCGCTCGAATAAAGCTAGATGGGTTATTTTTAATCACAAGATTCGCAGCATAGACTCCTCGTTCATCTCCAGAGGGACAGTTCGCCAAATAGGCCGCCGAATAGGCGTTGGAGTTGATGGAGCTGGTGTTGCCACTATTGTCACGGATCCAGTTAGCAATGAACTTCTCACAAGAAAGCGTCTCAGGCCTTTGAATCGTCTGATTAAAAAGAGTGAGTCGATCTGTATGGTTCGGCGTCAGAAAGGCTGTTCCCTCTTTGTAATAGATAAGATTGCCACCCTGCAAATTACCAGAACCACTGACATCCGTTGTTGTCATCGCAATACGGTAATCAATGTGCCTACTGTCTAAGTCTGAAATAAAGTTGGCAAAACGAGGCGCCAATCGAGCCTGCTCAAAGGACATCGAAGCGGAGTTATCGTTCACAATTAGAATGTCGACCTTTCCATAACCGGCCGTTGTTGAGTAATTGAAGGAGTACTTCCCATTTTCAACGACACAACCACTATCCTTACATTTGCTATCATCCAAAGAGAACTTCACGGGGGAACATCCCACATAAAGCCCTACCATAAAGGACAATGCTGCTATTCTAGTGAGCGCATTCATAGACACCTCTCTCAATCACTTACTTCCAATCTCAATGCCACATTTATCGCATCAATCTAACATGCTGTATTTACTATATTTTCCGAATTAATCGGCCAGTCCCCCTGGGCTCAACCTGTGTCGATTTCTTTGACAAGAGCCCCTCAAAGACACTTTTTTGTGTGGAATTTCAGAGGTTTAGGAAAATTTGAGGACCTAGCCTGAAGAAGCGATTTTGGTCTCTCAGGGGAAAGCCTTTGAGGCTCACCCAAAACTTTCCAATAATAGCAAAGAGCAAGGGGGAGAAATGATTTATAAGGTCCTAGGAGCACTCATTATCGTCGCAGCTGGAATTTTAGCCTTCCTAACACTGCAAGAAGAATCAAAGCCTGTAAAAGGCGATAAAAAAGAAAACGCCTGCATTCAACTGACACCCGCTCAGCAACTTGCCGAGATGATCAATAAGGATTTCGAATCTCTAGCTCAAACTCAACAACTTCCCCCAGAATGGCAATCCATCGCGACCGTTGAGATTCGTATGAATTCGGAACTAGCGAAAGCTCTCTTGGGAAAAACTCGCCCCCATATTCAGCGCGTGAAAGAAGGTACCGCCTACCTTGAACTCGAAGTTATGGATCTTCCTGACGAAGAAAATCCAGGCATCATCATTCAAGCCAGCCTTTTTGACATTCGTTCGAAAAATAAAATATTCGAAGTCGGTCGCACTTATACAATGAATGAACTCAACAAAGTGCCCCCGTCGCCTGAGCCCGCGCCCACTGCGGAAAAAAACCCCTCAGCAGCAGGCGCAAATGTTCAACAGCAAACAACACCAACCCCAGCGACTTCTCCCACTCAAGGAACTGCCCCCCCACAGCAATAGGAGATTGTTATGAAGTTCATCCCTCTGCTCGTAACCTGTTTCTTATTTCTTGGCTGTGCCTCTAACACAATGGCACCGCCCGCGCTACCGCCTGCCCAAAAGGATTCAAGGGGTTTCGATGCGGAACTCAGCACTTACGCATACCCGTTTCCTGTAAAGTTCTTTTCTCTGCGTTCACAGGAACAAGATCTTAAAATGGCCTATATGGACATTCCAGCAGGTCGCCCCAGCAATAAGGTGATCGTTTTACTACATGGAAAAAATTTTCCAGGAGCATACTTTGAAAGTGTTATTCTGGGACTGAACCAAGAAGGTTATCGAGTCATTGTCCCCGATCAAATCGGTTTTGGAAAATCCTCAAAACCACAAAACTACCAATACAGCTTTCAAACTTTGGCAGAGAACACCTACAAACTTTTAAAAAATTTGAACATCGACAAGTTCTATCTACTAGGACACTCGATGGGAGGAATGCTCGCAAGCCGTTTTACCCTGATGTATCCCGAGCAGGTCACCAAACTATTTCTGGTAAATCCTATCGGTCTTGAGGACTGGAAAACGATGACCCCTTATCGAAATATAGACGAGACATACAAAGCAGAACTTACAAGCTCCCCCGAGAAGATCAAAAAATATCAGCTTGAGAGTTACTATGACGGCAAGTGGAAATCCGAATACGACAAGTGGCTCGAAATTCCCACCGGATGGCTTGAAGGTCCCGACTATTCCCGCATTGCCTGGAATGCCGCCCTTACCTCAGACATGATCTTTACGCAGCCCGTGTACTATGAGTATAAGAGCATTAATGCCCCAACTGTTCTCATCATCGGCGATAGAGATCGCACTGCCATCGGAAAAGCCTGGGCCTCCGAGGATATAAAAAGGAAAATGGGCAACTATCCCGTAATCAGTAAAGAGGTCTCGAAAATGATCCCTCATTCCAAACTGATCATGCTGAAGGGCCTAGGTCACATGCCTTTTATAGAAGACTTTGAAGCTTTCTGGAAAGTCTTCAGTAAAAATCTTTAGCGAAAGTAGCAGCTCATTTTGAGCTGTAACTAGTTAGTCGAAGGGCAAAAAAAAACCCGGATTACTTTCGTAACCCGGGTTAGAGTAAAAAAGAGCTGGCGTCGTGCTACTCTCCCACATGGTTGCCCATGCAATACCATCGCCGCAAGAGGACTTAACTTCTGAGTTCGGAATGGGATCAGGT
>JANJTG010000153.1 GCA_024711265.1 Bdellovibrio sp.
ATGTCGTCTTGATGTCCGTGCGTAAACAACCACGGCGTGTGTTTGGCTTCATGGGAAATATTCGCGCGCCAGCGAGGATAGAAGTTAAAGTATCCACTGATACCAACCACTCCCCCCAGCTTTTTAGGATAGTTTAAACCCACATCAGCACTGATAAGACAGCCTTGTGAAAATCCGAAAAGAAAAATCTTTTCGCTGCTCCACCCCTGATTTTCAAGATCATTCAAAAGATCAAACAGCTTTTCACGAATTTTAAGAACGCCATTTCCCTGATAAGGAGGCTCCCCGTACCACGTGTAACCATCCATAAAACGGCGTGGCGCATTCAGAAGCAAGTAGTTCATTTCAGGGATATTGAGTTCGTCATTGAAAGAATAAAAAGGACGAATGCTGTCACCCCGACCATGCAAGACGATCATCAAAAAGTCAGACTTCTTCTTTGCGGGAATAAACTTATGCTTAAATAAATTTGTTGTGATCATAACCCTGCTCTTGCCACTGAACTTGAACAAAATAGAACTTCGCGAGCTTTTGAAAGCTGAAGGTCCTCTGAAGACGTCCCTTCATCCATCCCCAAACACTCATTGGCAGAAAAATGTTTTGCCAATGAGTGAATTTTCTTTTCGGGCGCGCGCAAAGGATTCATGAACTGGTCGGACTCTCGCCCCACAGAAATATTGTCGAAGGTGACGGCCACGTCTGGAATTAGACCTCTCATCTGAGGTGAACGTCCTGATGGAAGATAGTAGAAACCTTTGGTTTCAAACAGAGCGATCTTTTTGTTTTGAGACCAGTACTCACCCTCTTGAAATGAACCTTTACCAAAAGTGGTTTCCCCCACCAAGACCGCACGGTTCAGATCACGCAAAGCCCCTGCAACGATTTCTGAAGCACTTGCAGAAGAACCATTCACAAGAATCGCCATCGGCAAATCAAAGATCTTATCTTCGCCACCGTAATACTCTTCCGCCTTTTTGCTGGGATCAAGATAACGAATTTCAAAGATCTTTTTGTCGGGACCCACAAACAGACTTGCAATACAAGCCGCTTCTTCCATCTGACCGCCTGGGTTGTCACGAAGATCCAACAACAGACCACGCACATGGGACTTCTTCACAAGCTCCAATGACTCTTTCACTTTCGTGCAAGCGCCTTTCGCAAATTTATTAATTCCGATCACGGCCGTGGGTTTGATCCCGTCAATCACGCGCGTCGACACGGTCGCAACAGTGATTTCCGTACGGCGAAGTTTGAATTTCAACTCTTCATCGTCACGACGAAGAATCAAAGTGCTTTTATCGCCTACTTCCCCCTTGAGAAGCTCAGAGACACGACCTTGCATAAGGCCTTGAGTCTTATGTCCATTGATCGAAAGAAGAACATCACCCTTCTGGATACCGGCAAGCTTCGCAGGGCTGCCCTCCGTCACCTTGCGCACCACATACTCACCTTGAGAAATCCCCAAAGTAATCCCCAGGGATGTGGAGCGACTGTCTGCTTTGGAAATCACTTCTTTAAACTGAGACACTGGCATCAAGTACGTGTGAGGGTCGCGGAAAACAGAGATAAATCCATTCAAACCAAGCCCCACCATCATCGCTTTTTGTGACGACTTGATGTGTTCGGTTTCAAGCTCTTTCCAGGCGTTAAAGAAAGAAATCTTAACGGCTTTGTCCGTATGATTTGTAAAAAACTGTTTCCATGGCTCCAACTGCTTTTTCTCTGAACTCATGTCAGTGGACAACGCTTTGCGAACAGAGATCAATTTGCCATCGGTGTTGAGACTAAGGTTATAACGATTGGCCACATTCAAAACCGCGTTAGCGCAGGCCAAGAAATAGCGCTCTGAACTGCCGCAGGTTTGATCTTGCAAGAGGTCTTCCAAGGCGGCTGGGCCGAGCCCCGTCTCAGCCCAGTAGTCCTCAATGGACTTCACCTTGGAAGCGTCACTGTGAGAACGTGACAAAGAAAGACTGACCCCCACGGCCAATACTAACAATGAGACTAAGAAAAATCGCGGTGAATAAAGCACTCATCGCCTCCCAACTGGTGACACTCTTGAGCAACGGTCGTGCCGCCTCAGATCGAATTGGTTCAATTATGGACCCCTTTTTGGGTATTTTTTTCCAGGTTGAACAGGGCCTCAACAGGGGGTCCTTTTTATGCCGCCAAGCGAAGGAAAAACCACCCCCCTGTCCTTGAGAAAAAGGCCGCTCTGTAATAGGTTTTAACTCTTAGGCGTATAACGTAAAACCCCCCTCGGAAAAATGCATACATCGAGGGACGATGGAGTCGAATTCAGTATGATTATTGTAACAGGTGCAAATGGCTTTATTGGCAGCGTGATGGTCTGGGAATTAAACCAAAAAGGTCACACAGATATCGTCGCCGTGGACTCCATCGGACTGAACGAACGCAATCTTCTTCGCAAACAAAAGATCACCAAGTTTCTTCTCAAAGACGAACTTTGGGCTTTCCTTGACAGCGATGAGGCAAAGAAAAAAGTCTCTTGGATCATCCATATGGGGGCTTGCTCTTCCACAACGGAAACAAACAAAGAGTTCCTTTGGGAAAACAACACTCAATACACACAAAGAATTTTCGAGTGGTGCACGGCACACGGAAAATCCCTGATCTATGCTTCGAGTGCTGCCACCTATGGCGCGGGTGAGTTGGGTTTTGATGACACGACAGATCCTGAAAAACTGCGTCCTCTGAATCTCTACGGTGAATCCAAAGTTCTGTTTGATCGCTGGGCCGTCAAACAAACCAAAACGCCTCCCCACTGGTACGGTCTCAAATTTTTTAACGTCTTCGGTCCGAATGAATATCACAAAGGCCCCATGTCGAGCGTGGCCTTTAAAGCCTACAATCAAATCAAGGAACAAGGTGCTTTAGGTCTCTTTAAATCTGCTGATCCTAAATACAAAGACGGCGAATTTATGCGCGACTTTGTCTATGTGAAGGACGTCACTGGTTGGATGGCCGAGTTGATGGAAAAGACTCCGACGAATGGAGTTTACAATATGGGCTTTGGCAAGCCTCGCACATGGCTGGATCTAGCTGGAGCTGTCTTTACCGCCATGAAAAAAGACATGAAAATCAACTGGCTTGAAATGCCCGAAAATATTCGTGGCCAATACCAGTACTACACAGAAGCAAAAACAGACAAGTGGCTGGCTGCGGGAATGAGTCCTGCGAAATGGCCTTTGGAAAAAGCTGTCGCCGATTACGTGCAAAACTATCTTTCCAAAGAAGATCCTTCACTTTAAGAAAGAACAAGAGAAAAATGGATTTTTTACCTCCGCACCTCCGCAAATACGTCGTTGAACAACACTACGAAAAGTACACGCCTGTAGATCAAGCTGTGTGGCGCTATATCTTGCGCCAACTCAAAGCCTATCTCTCTAAACACGCACACGAGTGTTATGTTGAAGGTCTGCAAAAAACCGGCATCGATGTTGAGCGTATTCCCCGCATCGAAGAAATCAGCGAAAAACTGCAAAAGTTCGGATGGCGAGCTTTGCCTGTCAGTGGATTCATCCCTCCGGCGGCATTCATGGAATTGCAGTCTTTAGGAGTTCTGCCCATCGCATCTGACATGAGAACGCTGGATCATCTTCTTTACACGCCAGCGCCCGATATCGTACACGAAGCGGCAGGCCACGCCCCAATTCTGATTCACCCTGAGTTTTCTGACTATCTTCGCCAGTATGCTCAAGTGGCGAAAAAGGCCATTATCAGCAAGGAAGACTTAGACCTTTACGAAGCCATCCGCGAACTTTCAGACGTTAAAGAAAATCCCTCTTCAACTGCTGCGGACATTAAGGCTGCTGAAGAAAATTTAGAGAAAGTGGGGAAATCCATCTCTCACATCTCGGAAGCTTCAGAACTTTCGCGCATGAACTGGTGGACGGCTGAATATGGATTGATCGGAAGTCTTGATAATCCAAAGATCTTCGGGGCCGGTCTTCTTTCCAGCGTGGGCGAATCGAAATGGTGCCTCAGCGCTAAGGTGAAGAAGATTGCTCTGACTGTGGATTGCATCAAGATGGGCTACGATATCACTGAACCTCAGCCTCAGCTTTATGTCACTCCAGACTTTAAGAGTCTTTCCCAGGTGTTGGAAGATATGGCAGCACAAATGGCCTTCCGTTTGGGCGGCCTCAAAGGTCTTCACAAGGCCATCCAAGCGCAATCCGTTAACAGTGCCGAACTCAATTCAGGTCTGCAGATTTCGGGGCAGATTGTGGAGGCCCTCACGGCCCATAACGAAGTGGCCTATCTGCGTTTGCAAGGACCTTCGCAACTTTGTTTTGCCGATCAGGAACTTCC
>JANJTG010000156.1 GCA_024711265.1 Bdellovibrio sp.
GTTGGTCAGAGTGAAAGACACCTTGTCGTTCGAATAATTAAAAACTTGTTCTTGAGCTGCTGGAGTTACTATCTCTGATTTTGTTTCAACAGGACTTGAAGCCGCAGCGGGAGTTGATTCAGTTGTCTTTTGTTGCGACTGCGTCGATGTCGCTTTTCCGTATTGTGGATACTTTTTCCCCAAATAGGTTTGCCAGCCAAAATAGACGAGAGCAACTGTAGCCACCGCAATAATTGTTTTAGGTTCAAAGAAGGATGGGTTGTCATTCTTTTGTTGCATGGAGCTTTCCTCCTAAAGGGGGAACCGGATCATACCCATAAGGGCCACCGGGACGACATTTACAAACTCTCTTTGTGATTAACCAAAGAGCTTTATGAGTATGGTGAGTTTCGATGGCTTCAAGTGCGTAAGCAGAACAACTGGGCTCAAAACGACATGAACCACCAAGATGAGTGGTGCCAATGGTTCGATAAGCCGCAACGAAAAACAAAAGAAGACCTTTAAATATTTTTTCGAACGACGTCCAAACCACGGTCCATACTTTTAATAAACTCCTCATAAGGGAGGCCTTTATAAAAGTTGGCGTCCATAGGTTTAAAAATGATGTTGATGTCGGCTTCAATAGACTTTCCCGCCATAAGTGAAGCCCTAAAGTACTCTCGTGACCAACGTTTTAATTTATTCCGAACAACAGCAGAGCCCACTTTACGACTTGCTGTAACTCCGAAACGCAACTGACCCACAGAGTTCTTTTGATAATTCAAAAGCAACCATTTCGTAGGCCAGTATCTTTTTCCCGTTTGTTTTAAAGAGAGAAATTCAGAACTTCGCTTAATTATAAGTGGAGAATTACTTTCCACCTGTAGAAACCGTTAAACGCTTTCTACCTTTAGCGCGACGACGATTTAGAACTTCTTGACCAGCTTTTGTAGCCATACGAGCGCGGAAACCGTGTGTAGTTTTACGACGTTTATTTGATGGTTGGTATGTACGTTTCATTACTCTTCTCCCCGGAAAATTTTTACGACGCTAAATGACGTCAGTTACATCTATATGTGTATGCCACAAAGTTGAATTCAACTAGATACGTGGGGCACTAATAAAGCACGTTGCGGCAAGAAGGTCAACTGTTGAAAACTTCAGCTCCCCTTGTTAAGAGGTCCCCTGCGTTGAGGGGAAATACGTGGAGTTAAACTCGTCCTTTTGGACACTTATCAAGACAAAGATGAAAAGTCGTAACGATAACAATAAGTTATTGGATACGTGGCTTGATCCTATTGAGTATGTGAATACTGCCGGCACCACCGATCGTCCCAGATTGATACTCGGTGTTCCGAATGCCCTTCACCAGTACTTCGTCATTGAAAACCTGCAGGATAAAATTTACACAGAGATTTCAGATACTTACGGAAGGCCTTTTGAGGTTGAGTTTAGTATTACGGGGAACAAAGTAAATAATCATATTGAAACCTCTAGCATGCACGAAGAGGTTCTGGGAGGAACAGAGATCCTCCAGGCTCAGTTGGCGCGTGCTCAGAATATCCAGATTACTCAACCAAGGTCTGGTCCTGACACACTCAACTCTGAACTCACCTTCTCGACCTTTGTAGTAGGTAAAAATTCTGAATTTGCCCATGCTGCTTGTTATAATGTGGCTCGCAATCCTGGGGCAGACGATTATAATCCCCTCTATATATATGGACCTGTCGGTATGGGTAAAACACACTTACTTCATGCTGCGGGAAATCATATTCGCGAACAATATCAGCAACTTAGAATTACTTATATTTCGGCTGAACGCTTTATGAATGAGTGTATTTCGGCTATTCGTCGCCATGAAATGGATAAGTTCCGTCAAAAGTATCGGGAAAACTCAGATATTCTGTTAGTGGATGACGTTCAGTTTATTGCCCGCGGGGAAGCCGTCCAAGAAGAGTTCTTCCACACTATTAATAGCTTTATTGATAGCCGCAAACAGGTCATTTTGGCGAGTGATCGGATGCCAAAGGATATCCATGGCCTTGAAGACCGCAGTCGCACCCGCCTAGAACGAGGCCTGATTGCTGACATCACAATGCCCGACCTTGAAACTCGTATTGCCATCCTTCGGTACAAGGCCGAGAAGTACAATGTACGCCTTCCCGAGGATGTTGTTAATTACATCGCTCGTATTTCAAAGCGATCTATCAGGGAGCTTGAGGGAAATCTAAAAAAAGTGAAGATGTTCTCTGAACTTCAAGGTCTTCCTATTGATCATGAACTCGTGAAACGAATTCTTTCCCACCACGAAACTCAATCGACAATTTCGGTTGAAGAAATTATGAAGTTAGTGGCGGATCACTTTAAAGTCCGTGTTCTTGATTTAAAATCATCCACACGAGCAAAACCCATTGTCGTTCCACGTCAAATTGCGATGTACCTAATAAAGAAGTTCTTGGATAAATCTCTTGTCGATATCGGTAAAGCTTTTGGCGGAAAAGATCACACAACAGTGATGAATGCCTTGGAGCGGGTTAAGAATCTACAATCCACAGATCAAGATATTTCTAAGGATATCGAAGATTTAGAACAGAGAATCCACAATATCACAGGGGTGTGAATGTGGACTGTGGAAAGACTTGTGGAAGAATTTGGGGCTTAAAATGTGGATCTAAGTTACCCCCAAATTTGTGCGAGTTAAAGCGAGTTTATGCAGAAGCTTTATCCACAAATGTTTTTTAGTGTTTACATGGATTTAGGAGATTTGTTAGGTTTTCCACGCCCCTACTACTACTACTAGTTATTTATATTAATAGTAATAGATAATATAAGGGCCCAAATTGAGGGTTATATGAAACTTGAAATTGATAAGAGAGATTTATTAAGCCTTATCGGAAAAACTCAAAACATTGTTGAGAAGCGCAACACAATGCCTATTCTCATCAACGTACTTTTGGAGGCCGATCAAAACTCTTTAAAGGTTTTCGCCACAGACTTGGAAGTCAGTTTGACTGATCAGATCAAGGTTCAAGTTCATCAGGCCGGTAAAGTGGCGGTTAGTGCTAAGAGTCTTTTTGAAATTTCCAAAGAGCTTTCAGAAGGTCCGATTACTCTAATTAAAAAAGACAACAACTGGCTTGAAATTAAACAAGGTAAGTACACTTCAAAAATCGTGGGCATCTCAGCCGACGAGTATCCGATTTTCCCAACTTACAATTCACAAGCGTTTATCAGTATTGATGCTCAAGTTCTCAAAGAGATGATCGATAAAACAATTTACTCTGTTTCAAACGACGAAACACGATATCATCTCAACGGTGTCTTTTTTGAGTTAAGCCCTCAAGGCGGATTTAAAATGGTGGCAACAGACGGTCACCGTATGAGTTTAGTAAATAAGCCTTTGTCTGAAGTTAAAGTTACAACAACTCAAGGAGTGATCATTCCTCGTAAAGGTCTTCACGAGATTAAAAAGATTTTGGAAGGCATTGAGGGAAATGTTGAAATTGCCATTGAAGGTTCTCAATTCGTATTGAAACATTCTTCGACAATTTTGATGATTCGTTTGATTGAAGGAAAGTATCCGAATTATCAACAGTTTATTCCACAGAAGCTTCCGCAAAAAGTGATGATTAGCAGAGATGCGTTCCTCACTTCATTGAAGCGCGTTTCTCTTTTGGCAAATGCTAAATCAAAAGCGGTTCTTTTGAATCTTTCAAACGGCCGTATGGAAATTTCTTCGAACAATCCAGAGTTGGGTGATGCAAAAGAAGAAATCGAAGTTGAATATTCAGGAAATGACATCAAGATCGGATTTAATGCTAAATATATCACAGATATTTTAACCAGCATGAGTCAGGATAAGATTGATTTCGAATTGAATGATCATCTTTCACCAGGACTTATGAGACCTCACAACGATTCTTCTTACACTTGCGTTGTGATGCCAATGAGAATCTAATGATTTTTGAAAAACTTCGTCTTGTTAATTTTCGTAATTATCGGGACGTCGTTATCCCCTTCTCTCCAAGAGTAAATGTTTTTCTTGGAGAGAATGGCCAAGGTAAAACAAATCTTCTTGAGGCCCTCTACCTAATTTCACAAGGTGATTCTTTTCGTTACTGTGATAACTCAACCTTAATTAATTCAAATAACCAAGAAGCGCTTATTCAAGCGTTGATTACTCAAAACGACCTTCACTACAAATTGAAACTGGGTCTTTCAAAGAGCCGTAAAGTTCTTACTTTGAATGATAAAAAAGTGAGTTCTACGGATATTCGAAAAATTTTTGCAAGCGTCGTATTTAGTCCAGAAAGTCTTTCTTCCATCAAAGAAGGAGCCGATCATCGTCGGGAATTGGTGGATGAGTTGCTGATCACTTTTGATCGTCGTAACGCCGATTTGATCGCGGATTATAGAAAAGCTCTTAAAATGCGTAATAAGATCCTCAAGAACCATTTAGAGGGTTTGACCGATAAGACGGTCACGGTGGATCTTTTAAACAGCCTAGACCCCCAATTCTTGCGTTTGGGAGCCGATTTAGCTTATGCCCGCATCACTGCCCTGGCAGGTCTTTCCAAAGACTTTAATAATGCCATGCAGTACATTTCCGGTAATTCCACTGTGGATATCTCGGTGGAATACGTGATTTCAGATCAAAATGCAGTGAGCTTTTCACGAGAAGAAGTCTATTTTGCACTGAAAAAAAGAGTTCAAGAACTGCATGATGCAGAGCTCTCAAGTGGCGCCAGTCTAGTAGGCCCACATAAGCACGATATTGTGTTCCTATATGGGCAAAAAGACTCAAGATTTTATTGTAGCCAAGGGCAGCAAAGAGCGATCATATTGTCTTTCAAAATGGCCCAAATTGTGTATCATAGGAAGGCTCACGGGACCTATCCTGTGCTGATGTTAGATGATGTTTTATCCGAGCTCGATAAAGCCAAAAGAAACGCCTTGATAACGTTCTTACACGAGATCAATACGCAGATTTTTGTGACGACAACGGATTTCTCATTACCTGATTCCTTCAGCCTCGATCAGCTTTCCGTATTGAGCATCAAGGATGGTCACATCCTTGACTAACGCTACTCCGGCAAAGCTGGAGTGTAAGCAGCTTTCTCAGTGAGGGGTACACAGTGTCAGTCGAAGAACAAAAAACATATTCCGCCGACTCGATTCAAGTTCTTGAAGGACTCGAAGCCGTTCGAAAACGTCCAGGGATGTATATTGGTGATACCGTCTTCAAAGGTTACCATCACCTTGTGTATGAAATTGTGGATAACTCGGTAGACGAACATCTTGCGGGATATTGTAAAACCATCAAAGTTACAATCAATGCCGATGAGTCAATCACTGTTGAAGATGATGGCCGTGGTATTCCTGTGGCGACCCAAAAACAGACTGGTAAATCAGCTCTTGAACTTGTTATGACCGTTCTTCATGCCGGCGGTAAGTTTGATGGCGGTGGTTATAAAGTTTCTGGTGGATTACATGGCGTTGGAGCCTCCGTCGTAAATGCCCTTTCGGCCCGCGTGAGTGTTGAAGTTCAGCGTGATGGCTATTTCTGGAGACAAAACTACGAGCGTGGAAAAATATTAGCTCCTGTTGAGCAAGGTGAACCATCGACCAAAACTGGAACGAAAGTAACCTTCAAGCCAGACCGGGAAATTTTTAAAGATGAAACCATTATTTACGATTTTGCCACGCTTGCAAATCGCTTCCGTGAATTGGCGTTCCTTAATGCGGGTTTGCATATTTCATTATTGGATGAACGCACTGGGAAAAAACAAGACTTCCAGTATTCTGAGGGTGTCGCTGAATTCGTAAAATACATGAATCAGTCCAAAAAATCTCTTCACAATGAAGTGATTTATTTTAAAGGCGAAAAAGAGGGCGTTGATGTAGAGATTGCATTGCAGTGGAATGACTCTTATTCCGAGTCTATTTTCACCTATTGTAACAACATCAATACTCATGAAGGTGGAACTCACTTAGTCGGTTTCCGCGCGGCCTTGACTCGTACAACAAATGCCTATGCAACTGAAAAAAATCTTCTGAAAGACCTTAAAGCCAATCTTGAGGGTGAAGATATCCGTGAAGGTTTGGCAGCCGTTATTTCAGTTAAAGTTCGTGAACCTCAGTTCGAAGGACAAACAAAAACAAAACTTGGAAATACCGAAGTGAAGGGCATCGTTGAAGCCCTTGTAAATGAGAAACTTGCAGACTGGATGGATCGCAATCCTTCTGTCGCGAAAAACATTATCATGAAGTGTGTGGAATCAGCCCGCGCGCGTGAGGCGGCCCGTAAGGCTCGAGACCTCACCCGTCGTAAGACGGCGCTAGATGGCGGTTCTTTACCTGGAAAAATGGCAGATTGCCAAGAACGTGACCCTGCCCTTTGTGAATTATACCTGGTAGAGGGAGACTCGGCCGGTGGATCCGCGAAGCAAGGTCGTGATCGTAGAACTCAAGCAATTTTGCCGCTGAAGGGTAAAATCTTAAACGTGGAAAAAGCGCGTTTTGATAAAATCATTTCCAGCGAAGAAATCAAAGTTATGATTTCTGCTTTGGGAACTGGAATTGGTAAAGACAATGTGAATGTGGATAAAATCCGCTATCATAAAATCGTCATCATGACCGATGCCGACGTCGATGGTTCACACATCATGACGCTTATTCTGACCTTCTTCTATCGTCAAATGCCTGAAGTTCTTGAGCGTGGATATGTGTACATCGCGCAACCACCTCTTTATCGTGCCAAAAAAGGAAAAGAAGAAACTTACCTTAAAGATGAAGCCGCACTAACAGAGTTCCTTCTGAGTTCGGGACTTAATAACTTTAAAATCAAAGGGAAAGAGAATTTATCAGAATCAGCTCTTCGTCAGTTGATTTTAAATATTCAAAAATTCAACAACCTTCTACGCGTTTCATCTAAGAAATATGACAAAGACGTCTTATATTTCCTTCTTAGTAAGTATCCTGACTTTGAAGGTCTTCTAGCGGACGATAAGAAAATGGAAATGATGTTGAAGGATCTGGGAGCTTGGATCAGCTCTGATCCTAAGCTGGGAATCACAGAGTTTAAGGGCGAACTTAAAAAGGACGAACTGACTGGTAAGTCCTATGTTGAGATGCACACGGTTCGTTATGCAGACCGCCTTACAACGAAGTTTGGCCAGGACAACCTCCGTTCTTCAGAAATCATTGAGTTCAGGAAAATTTGGACTGAGATTCAAGCTGTCACAACCCTTCCTTTGACTATTTTAGAAGGCGAAACTGAAGTTCAATTTGAAAACTATAATGACTTCTACACTCACGTTATGGAGTCGACCAAAAAAGGAATCTACATCCAGCGATATAAGGGATTGGGTGAGATGAATCCAGAGCAGTTGTGGGAAACGACAATGAATAAAGAAAATCGAAGTCTATTAAGAGTCACCATTGATGATGCTGTGGCCGCTGATGAGACATTCTCTATTCTAATGGGTGAAATGGTAGAGCCTCGTCGTCAATTTATTCACGACAACGCCCTTCTTGCTCGCAGTTTGGATGTTTAATTATTTAGTTTTTTAGAATTGGTGATTTATGGAAAATACTAACGAAAAAGGTGTGACCCAGGTTGATATTAGTAAGGAGATGCGGGACGCGTATCTTCAGTACTCAATGTCGGTCATCGTAGGCCGTGCTCTTCCTGATGTTCGTGATGGTTTAAAGCCAGTACATCGTCGTGTGCTTTTTGCACAAAGCGAGATGAACAATCGTCACAACAGACCGTATTTAAAATCGGCTCGTGTGGTCGGTGACGTCATCGGTAAATACCATCCACATGGTGACTCTGCAGTTTACGAAACCATGGTTCGTATGGCCCAAGATTTCTCTTTAAGATATCCGCTTGAAGATGGTCAGGGAAACTTCGGATCCATCGACGGCGATAGCGCGGCAGCTATGCGTTACACTGAAGTACGCATGACCAGCCTTGCTGAAGAGCTATTGAATGATCTTGAAAAAGAGACGGTTCTTTTTGGCCCGAACTATGACGACTCTTTACAAATACCCACGGTTCTTCCTGCTAAATTTCCTAACTTATTAGTGAACGGATCTGCGGGGATCGCGGTTGGTATGGCGACGAATATTCCGCCACATAACCTAGGCGAAGTGATCGACGGTTGCGTGCATTTAATTAACAATCCAGATTGCCAGCTCGAAGATCTCATGCAGCATATTAAGGGTCCGGACTTCCCGACAGCAGGAACCATCGCGGGTCGTGAAGGTATTTTGCAGGCCTACAAAAAAGGTCGCGGCATCATTACACTGAAGGCGGTTGCTGAAATCGTTCAGGTGAAGGATCGTGAAGAGATCGTTGTCACGGAAATCCCTTATCAGGTGAATAAAGCAAAGCTCATTGAAAGCATGGCCGATTTGGTTCGCGATAAACAGATTGAAGGAATTTCCGATATCCGCGACGAGTCTTCTCGCGAAGGTATGCGCATCGTGATTCAATTGAAGCGTGGTGAAAATGCCAGCGTCATCTTGAATCGCCTCTATAAATTCACACAAATGCAGACAAGCCTCGGGATCATCATGTTGGCCTTGGATGCAAAAAACCAACCTGTGACCTTTGATTTAAAAGGCATGTTAGAGGCCTTCGTTGATCACCGCCGAGACGTCGTGACGAAACGATGTATTTTTGAACTTAAGAAAGCTCAAGAGCGCGCACACATCTTAGAAGGTCTTAAAAAAGCGTTGGATCATATCGAAGAGGTTATTAAAACCATTCGTGCATCAAAAGAAGCCAACGCAGCTCGCGAAGCTTTGATGGGGAAATTTGAGTTCTCTGAAAAACAAGCTGTCGCAATTCTTGAAATGCGCTTGCAGCGTTTGACAGGTCTTGAAAGAGACAAAATTATCGCTGAACTTGCTGAATTGATGAAACAAATCGACTGGTTGAAGTTTGTTCTATCTGATGTTCGCGAAATTTACAAAATCATCGTTGGCGAACTTGAGGATATTAAAAAGCGCTATGCGGATCCTCGTCGTACGCAGATCACAGGTGACTTGAACGATATCGAAGATGAAGATTTGATTGCTGACGAAGACATGGTGGTCACCGTCACGAATACCGGCCTGATTAAACGTATGCCGACAGCTGAGTACCGTGTTCAAAAACGTGGTGGCAAAGGCTTAAAAGGCATGGAGACTAAAGAAGAGGATTACGTCACAGATTTATTCTCTGCTAGCACTAAGACCATGCTTTTGGTTTTTACAGACAAAGGGAAGGTTTACTGGTGTAAAGTTCACAGACTTCCATTAGGAACAAGAACGTCTAAAGGAAAGTCTTTGGCAAACGTCGTGCAACTTTCAAGCGGTGAAAGCGTTCGCGCGATTCTTCCGGTTGATGAGTTTAGCGAAAATAAATATGTCGTAATGTTGACAGAAAAAGGCGTCATCAAGAAAACCTCTTTAGATGCTTTCGCAAATCCAAGAACAGCCGGCATCATTGCTTTAACAACAGACCTTGACGACGGCGTTATCGACGTCAAGATTTCCGACGGCCAAAGTGATATCTTTATCGCAACCAAAGAAGGTATGTCGATCCGCTTTAATGAGGCGGATGTGCGCGGAATGGGACGAACAGCTCGCGGCGTGAAGGCGATTACTTTGGCGAAAGATGATATTGTTGTTGCGATGGAAGTTCTTGAAAAGAACACCAAAGACACAATTTTGATGGTGACATCAAAGGGATACGGAAAGCGCTCTGATGTGAGTGAGTACCGTATTCAATCTCGTGGTGGCGTGGGTATTATTACACAAAAAACCACAGACAAAGTGGGCGTAGTGATCGGAACGAAAAAGGTTTCTGAAAAACATGAGTTGATCTTGTCTACAGATAAAGGACAAGTCATTCGCATGA
>JANJTG010000453.1 GCA_024711265.1 Bdellovibrio sp.
CGGCAACGTCGGCCTCGAAGTGATGGACCAGCAGCGCTTCGGCGCCAGCCAGTTCGCCGAGCAGATCAGCTTCCAGCGCGGCCTCGAAGGCGAGCTGTCGCGCTCGATCGGGGCGATGAGCCCGGTGGCGAGCGCCCGCGTGCACCTGGCGCTGGCGCGCAACTCGGTGTTCGTGCGCGAGCGCGAGCCGGCGAAAGCCTCGGGGGTGGTCGGCCTGCACCCCGGGCGCAGCCTCAACGACGGCCAGGTGCGCGCAATCGTGCATCTGGTGTCGAGCAGCGTGCCCGAGCTGGCGGCGGAGAACGTCACCGTGGTCGGCGACGACGGCCGCCTGCTGAGCACGCCGGCCGCCGGCGCGCGCGACATGGACAATACCCAGCTCGATTTCGTCGCCGAAATCGAACGCTCCTTCCAGCACCGCATCGAGAACATCCTCGCACCGCTGTTCGGCGCCGCCAACGTGCGCGCCCAGGTCGTCGCCGAAATCGATTTTTCGCGGCGCGAGGAAACCTCCGAACGCTACGGCCCGAACCAGGTGCCGAACGAGGCCGCGGTGCGCAGCCGCCAGTCCACCCTCGATTACGGCGCCCGCGAAGACCTCGCCGGCGGCGTGCCAGGCGCGCTCAGCAACACGCCGCCCGCCACCCCGCCGTCGCCGATCGACGCCCCGGCCGACGCCGCCGCCGAAGCCGGGCTCGCCCGCGACCCCGAACGGCTGCGGCGTGACGAGGTGGTCAATTTCGAAGTCGACCGCGCCGTCGCCCACATCCAGTACCCGCGCGGCCAGCTGCGCCGGCTGTCGGCGGCGGTGGTGGTCAATCACCGCGCCGAGGCGGACGAGAACGGGGCCGTGCGCAGCGTCGCGCTGAGCGCCGAAGAGCTGGCCCAGGTGGACCGCCTGGTGCGCGAGGCGTTCGGCTTCGAGCTCGACTTCGAGGTGTCCACCCGCCCGCCCGAGCGGCTCGGCGACGACGCCACCTGGGACCGGGCCGAGGCGACGCTCCGCGCCGCGCTCGACCGGAAGGGCATCCCGTACCGGCTGGACGAGGGCGGGGGGGCGTTCTACGGGCCCAAGATCGACATCAAGTTCCGCGACGCGATCGGCCGGACCTGGCAGGGGCCGACCATCCAGCTCGACTTCAACCTGCCCGAGCGGTTCCAGCTCGAGTACACCGGCACCGACAACCGGCCGCACCGGCCGGTGATGATCCACCGCGCCATCTACGGCACGCTGGAGCGCTTCACCGGGAACCTGATCGAGCACTTCGCGGGCGCCTTCCCG
>JANJTG010000181.1 GCA_024711265.1 Bdellovibrio sp.
AATTTTATGAGGCCCTTCTTCAGCGTATACAAGAAAAGGGCAATAGTCCTCTGATCACGATGGAAGAGCGTGAGGGCTATGAGCTTTTGAAGAACAGCTATTTTAAAGACCTCGATAAAGATGAAAATAAGATCGCTTTCCTGCAGCGTCTGGACAAGTGGACGCGCATTCAATTGGATTCGGACTTCGAAATCAAGGTGTCTGCGGTGACGCCGGTTAAATCAATGTCTTTGTTTATTTCTAATGCCGCATCTGAGCTGGCGGCGGAGACCCTGAAGAAGCGTGAACTTGATGAGATCGCGCGTGTTGAAGACTTCATGGAAAAACAAAAAAATGAAGCTGATCAAAAGTTAGTTCTTTTAGGGAAGCAACTCGCGGATATGCAGAACAAAGACGAAAATATTCTGCCCTTGGCTTCAAAAGAAAAGATGGGTGATTATGTTTCTGATCTTTTAGTTCGGTCCAATGAGATCAAGCTGAAGATGGCGGAAAATAAAAAGATGATCCAGTATCTTGAACGAGGTCGTACCGGCCAAAGAGAAAGTGCCTTGTACGGGGTCGGCGGCAAAATTGAATCTTTGAAAATTGAAAACAGTCTTCTGGCCGAAAAGTTGGGACAAGTTCAAGCGTCCATTGATCGTTTGAAGAAAGAATCGAAATCTCTTCCTTTTGCGGCACAAATGGTCGAGGACCTGAAGAAGAAGTCTGAATTGGAGTTCAATCGTTATAAGGAATTGAGCACCGCTTTAGCTAAGATTGAAGCACAAAAAGTTTCTATCGATACGCGATTCGAAGTTTTAGAGAAAGCTCGTTGGGAAACCACGTTACCTCAAATTGGACTTTTCAGCTTGGGGCTTTTGTCTTTGCTGCTGAGTCAGTTTGCAGGCTCCCTGGTGATCTATTTTAAATACTTGTGGAATCCTCATGTGGTGACGGCACAGGCTTCACGCAACCTGGTGATTTTCGACAATCACTCGGTGGATCCACGGGTCATTATCGAGAACTCTAAAATTAAATTTAGCTTAAAAAAGCCAGAGCAGAAAAAAGAAACCGAACAGGGGGACGAGCAAAAAAACATTGCTTGGAATGTTCTTAACGTTGGACAGGGAACAGACGTATCTCAGTAGGTGAAGATGAAAAACTTGTTAGTTAGCGGAATGATCGTATTGGCAGCAGGATCCCTTGTCGGGTGTGGAAGCTCGATTGGTCGAAGTGTTCAACAAGCGGTGAGTGACAATCAAAATGCTCAGTCCCTTCTGGAATGGGAAAAATCTGATTCCAATCCCGAAGTCTTGTTCTCGAAGTGGCAACAAGATTTTATGATGGACTCCTCTCAAAGGGAAAATCTGAAAAAAGATCTTTGTGGAGAGTTGACGGTCTTGGATGGTCAATCCTTAACAATTTTTGAAAATGAGATCCGTCACGAGAACAATCGGGCTCTTTTGAGTTCGTGCAAGGACGATTTGCTAAGTAAAATTGAGACTCACTATGCACTGGAACGCAGACAATTATCCGTCCCAGTGAATGCTCTTAAGGCTTCGGCGTCAGGCAATAACTTCCAATTTCAGCCGAACGTTCAAAAGAGAGATACGTCTAATGGATACTTCGCCGTATTCGGGGATGTGGCTCGGAAAGAGGTCATACTTACCTTTGACGATGGACCTAGCGGTGAATACACGGCTTCGATCTTGCGTTCTTTAAAGGAAGTGAACGCAAAAGCGATCTTCTTCCATATGGCTAAAAATGTTCGAGCGAATCCTGACGCTGTAAAGCAAGTCGCTGCCGATGGTCACGCCATTGGAAGTCACTCAATCACTCATACCTGCCTGGGAACAAGCAATGCTTGTCGTCGCAAAAACGGTCGCATTCTGACCTTTGATGAAGCCGTTGCGGAAATCAAGGGAGGACATCAGGCGATTCACGACATTCTGGGTTGGGTGGACCCTTTCTTCCGTTTTCCTTATGGTGAAACGTCTGTGGAGCTAAAGAACTATTTGAAAATGAATTCCACGGGTGAATTCTTTTGGTCTATTGATAGTGAAGACTGGAAGGCTCAACCCAACGAAACGATGCTTCGTAATACTTTGGCGCGTTTGGATGAAAAAGGCCGAGGCATTGTTCTTTTCCATGATATTCAAAGAAGAACAGCGGAAGTTATGCCGCAGTTCCTTCGTGAGCTTTACACACGAGGTTATAGTGTTGTATTACTTCAATCCGCTGATCCGATGGCGAGATATAACAGTAAACTTGTGAAGAAAAGAATTCCTTAAGAATTGTACCTATGAAACGACCTGACGTTGATCGTCCCTCGACCTGGAAAACCTATCGAACCGACATGTGCAAAGGCTGCTGGGGCGGCTGTTGCACAATGCCTGTTGAGGTTCGACTTTCTGATCTTATCCGTCTTGAGTTGGTGACTGAAGATGAGGCTGCGGGTTCTATTAAAAAAATGGCAAAACGTTTAATGAAAGAGGGATATGTGGTGTCCTACCGCCAGGGGACCGAGTTCTTTATGCTTACTCAAAAGGCCAATCGTGATTGCCTATTCTTGGATTCGAAAACACGTCTTTGCACAGTCTATGAGAAGCGTCCCGACACCTGTCG
>JANJTG010000350.1 GCA_024711265.1 Bdellovibrio sp.
CCAAAACTATTTCAGCCGCTTCAGAGTTCGCATTTTCCGCAAAGTAGTTTTGTTTCATTAAAAGCAATGAATAAAACTCCAACTCCACCGAAACATGGTCCAAAATTTCGCGACCCTCGCCCTCGGTTTCCAATTCAAAACCAAACGCCTTATAGAATCCCGCGATATCTCCCAACTCCTGCCCTTTGGCCATCGCACGATGACGACCGTATTCAGTTTCATAGGGTGAATTGACACTTTGTCCACGTTCAAAGATATCAATATACAGAGAACGCAAATCATCGACGTTCGCCGTTTTGATAATTTGAGAAACTTGTGTTCTCAAGGTCTCGGGCAAACTCACGGCCTCTTCTTTCATCAAAAGAGCCACATAGTTTTCAAAATTCTGATCTGGATAGGACGTCAGTAAGGACGCCAAAACAAAGGGAGCTGGATTGGTATTGTACGTTTCCATCTTAAGGTCCTTCCACTTTGAGCGGAGTCCAGAACAAAGTCAGCGCTTTGCGAGAACCCACTTCATCTTTTCCACCCTGCCATACTGCAAATGCGACAGAACTGCTTTTTCCTTCTTCTAAAATAGACCCCTTGTCTCTTTTTAGAGCTCGGGAAATCACCACAGTCCACTCGCCATTCTTCCATTCGCCTTTGGCAAACGAGTCCTGATCTTTGCGAACCGCAGAACTGCCAAACCCTTCGGCCATGATTTCATCCACGGCTTTTTTTACAAAGGACTGGGGATTGCCCGCCGCCATGCCATGCATGTAGGCCTCTTTCTGATCTTGGCTTGCCCCTTTCCATTTTCCCGCATCGGGATAATCCATGTGATAAGTATCCACCGCCAGGTTCGGATAGATGTCTTTCACATCTTTTTTTCCGTGCTCTTCGTCGTATTGATATTGCGCGCGCCAGTGGAACATATGAACCGGATTTCCAGGTTCACCCATGATCACAGACGGAGGGTTCTCATTGCTCTTAACGGGGAATTCCAACGCCACGGCATCGGAAAATTGCCCCAGCTTTCCAGCCTCCGATTTTTCCGCATCTTTCCAACGCAAACGGAACGCCACATAGTTTCCATTGTGCAAAGCCTGCACCTTCAATAAAGAGGTTTCGGGTTTTTCTGGTTTGGGTTTCATCATAGGCTGCGCCATCAAGGACAACTCCACTTCGGGAGCTTGAGTCCAGTAGGCCGCATAAGGATCCAACCCTTTGCTGAAATCCTCTTTCACTTTTTTCACCGCGATGTCTGCGGCCTGTGCAAGGCCGGGCATCATTAACATCAAAATTAATAATTTGAGTCTCATGTCCTTCTCCTTAAGGAGTGTTATTGCGAACCGACTTCAGGTTCGCATCGTAAGCAGTTCGTTCAATGAATGGCTCTGTCACCGGGACGCGAACAACTTCATCCCCTTTTTCATCAAAGCCGTAGGCAATTCCATCCTTCACATCAAAGCTGTGCATGATGCGATCGGTACTTCCCATCAACACCAACAAACCTTGTGCCACAGGGTCGTCTTTGAGCTTTTTGTAGCGCTCGATAGCTTGATCCACATTTGGACCAAACATCTGAGTCAAATACTCACGATCCGCATGAATCGGCGGGATGTAGTAGATGTTGGGCTCAAGACCCAATTGAGGATAGTAAGGCAATGCGATTTGTTGATCGTGAATCAGATAATCAATCGGGTTGTTCTTGCGCATCTTCCAAGGAGGATTCACAAAGCCCATGATACGGATTTTACCGATACAGTTTTGCACGCACATTGGCTGCAAACCTTGTTCAACCGCTGGGAAACAACCGATACACTTTTCACTCACGCGAGTGTGAGTGTTGTACATCGATTTTTTATACGGACAAGCGCGCACACACTCGCCGTATCCCTTACAGCGGGATTG
>JANJTG010000482.1 GCA_024711265.1 Bdellovibrio sp.
CCTACAAGGTGTTGTTCTGGCTCGTAGTGTTGATGGTGCTGGTGGCGTTCGCCTTCCCGTATGCCATGCCGCTGTTCTACTGATCAGGCCCAATTACCCGTCGAGATATACGCTCAAAGGAAAATCCCATGCGAAAGCTCATCGCTCTCATCCTCCCGATCGCGCTGCTGGCCATCCCGGCATGGGCCGCGCCGAGGACCGTCAAGCTGGCCGTGCCGGGAATGACCTGCGCCACCTGTCCGATCACGGTGAAGAAGGCTCTGCAGAATGTCGATGGCGTGATTGATGCCAAGGTCACTTGGGAGCCCAGGGAGGCGACAGTAACGTTCGATGATGCCAAGACCAATGTTCGGGCCCTCACCGAGGCCACCAAGAACGCTGGCTATCCCTCGACGGCGATAACGCCCTAACGAGTGGCTACCATCAATGTCTTCCAAGATTGAGTTGCAGAGCACGCTGACGTGTCCGCACTGTGGGCACCAGACGGGCGAGACCATGCCGACGACGGCGTGCCAGTTCTACTACGACTGCACGGCTTGTGGCGAGTTGCTGAAGCCGGCACCTGGCGATTGCTGTGTCTTTTGTTCCTACGGCACTGTGCCGTGTCCGCCCATCCAGCAGCAGAAGCCCTGTTGCGGATAGCGGACAGGCCGTCGACACAAGGGAACTTTCCGTCCTAGGTCGCATCCATGGACTGACCGCCCGACCCATTGCCAGAGTAGTACCATCCGCCCATGACCCGCCGTGCCCGCCAGCGCCTGCGTATCGCCCTCGTGGCGGTGCTCTGTCTGCTGTTCCAGCAGGTGGCGTTGGCGTCGTACCTGTGCCCGATGGAGCAGATGCCGGCCGAAATGACGGCCATGGCGGAGGACTGCGCCGAGATGGGCATGCCGAAAGCGCAGGACAACCCGATCCTGTGCGCCAAGCACTGCAACCCCGACCAGAGCGTAGCCGCCGATTCGGCCAAGCTGTCGGTGCCGGCGCTGGCGATCGCACCGCTGGCGTATCCCCCGGTCCTT
>JANJTG010000237.1 GCA_024711265.1 Bdellovibrio sp.
AGGCCATAACATACCCTGATCGTGATTTCCCACCACGTAGGTGATGGTGTTTCCGGGCTTTGCCGCAAACTCGGCCATCGCCTGAAAGACATTTGCATGACCTTTGACAATTTCTTTTAAAATCTCGAGCGTCACCGACTCTGTAATCACCGACAGAAAGTGGCCTTTATAGTCGCACTGAAGAAAGTTAAGAAAGTCACCATTGATGATGAGCTCCACATCGTAATCACGATAGACACCGGTGGAGTAGTAATGGATGAACTCCACCAACTTTACCCCATAGTAGAACTCTTCCAGGGAGTTGATCCCGCCTTTTTCCAAAAGACGACCCTTCCCCAAGTGAAGATCGCTGACGATGACCTTGATTTTTTTGATGGGAGCGGGTTTCGCGGATACCGCGTTTTCGGTGCTCTCAACAGGGGAAGCGGATTCCATAACTACTCAGCTTTCTTCAACGGAACGAGGTTCTCCTCTTTAGCCTCTAGATTAGTTAAAGCCAAGCGCAAAGCACGCTCGGTGCGTTTAACCTGATCCTGATTCGCCTCGATAGTCTTGTTAAGCTCAAGACACTTCTTACGGTAATTATCGAGTTCCTGAGATAGCTGATCAATCTTTCTTTTCTGTTCTAAAATATACTCATCTTTGGACCGAACGAGGGCGGATTTTTCTGCACGCAAGAGCTCTAGACGATTTTCCAGCTCTCTTTCACGCACGCGGATCTTTTTGAAATCCGATTTAAGTCGAGTTTCCAGCTCCTCCACCTTGATGCGCGCCTTGGCCACTTCATTTTCTTTGTATTGCAGATTGCCCTTCAGAATCAAAAGTTCGCTATGGGCCGACTCTTGAATCTCTGCCTTTTCTTTTTCCAATTCAGTGATACGCACCGTGAGATCATCGGTTCGAGAACGAATGATTTCACCCGCCGAAGCCAGCTCTTCGTTTTCTGCTCGCAAGCTTTCAACTTCTTTTTCAAGCTCTAAAATACGCTGCTGAGCCAACTTCAAGTTCTCGGCTTGCGCCAAACTTGCATCCACCGAAGTCATCACATTGGCGGAACCGCCACGATTACCACGGAAATTGCCGATGCTAACTTTAACATCAACATCCGGGGCCTTACGGGCTCCCAACCGTGCATTAGCAAAACCATCCACGGCCACTGTCTTATCAGCATCTGTTCCCGCGACAACGGAAGAGGTCGCATTAAGATCTTGTTGAATCGAAACGGTTTTATCTTCACCACCGCCAAAGCCACCCGCACCCATCACAGGGCGCGTGGACTCATCCGCTGACGAATCTTCATAAGATCCTTGAGGAACAGGCGGAGCAAACAGATCATCAGGGGACTGGTATCCTCCATCCGCTGAAGGTCCTTCATAATGATCTTCATCCGCAGAAGGGCCCGTCATAAAACGCTCTGACGGAGGCAAATCGCCCAAACCCTCTGGCATCTCAAAAACGGCCGGTTCAACATTTTCAGAATCCCCGTCCGAGGCATCCACGCCCCCGGTAAATTCCGAAGAGACCAGATCTTTCTCGATACCGTTTTCTAACTTTTCCCACATGTTGTTGATGTTCGTTTTTTCAACACGATGGGACTGATCATCGAAGGTCGGCAAACCAGAAAATTCATCCCCCGCCTCTGCCGTATGATAGGAAGATTCGGACTGAATATCCTTGAGATCATCCATTAGGGACTCAATGAGATTCTCAGCTGGGGAAGATTTCTTTTTCTTTTTGCTCATATCTACAGGGAAATATCGGAATTTTCACTCGACCCCTTTAAGGATAAAACAAAGCCCCATCAATATCAGGATCAAGGTCGGGGAAATCTCAATTTGAGACAAGAAGGGCCAAGGTAAACACCACGCCCTTCTTGCACCTGAGGACTAAGCTGCCTTTCGGACTCCGTTTAAAACAACGCCCACGTCATCAACAAGTTTATCGAGGCTCGTGGATTGTCCAGACAGCTCGACAGAGGCCGCCGCCGTTTCCTCTGAAGAGGCCGCATTATTTTGAGTGACCTTGTCCAACTCATGAAGAGCACGCGTGATCTGCTGGATCCCCTCGGACTGCTCCACACTGGCCGTGGCAATTTCATTATTCAAAACCGACACTTTTTCCGCTTCACTTACGATCAGGTGAAGGGTCTCACCACTCTTTAAAGCATAGTCGTAGCTTTGATTGATCTGTGTGGCACTTGTCGCGATCAGATCTGATATCTCTTTTGCCGACACAGCCGATTTCTGCGCCAAACTGCGAACCGCTTCCGCTACCACGGCAAAACCCTTTCCTTGTTCTCCCGCGCGAGCGGCTTCGACGGAGGCATTCAGGGCCAGAAGATTCGTTTGAAAAGCAATATCATCTATCACCGTCGTGATCTCTTCGACCTTCTTTGCCGAAGCGGCCACTTCCTTCATCGAATGGATCAAGGTATTAATTTGATTCTCTCCTTTTTTGGCCGCCTCGATCGCAATAGAAGAGATCTCTTTGGCGCTCCCAGCGTTCTCAGTATTAAGTTTAACCATGCTGGTCAACTCTTCCAACGAAGCCGATGTCTCTTCCAAGGCTGCCGCGGCTTGAGTGGTTGCTGAGCTTAGATTTTGTGACGAGCTGGAAATCTCATGACTGGTGGACGTAAGGTGAGCACTGGAATTTTTAATAGACTCCACCGCAGATCGAAGTTGCGTCAAAGGCTTCTTGAGGATCCACCAGGCAACAAGAACACTGCACGCAAGCCCACCCAGCGCAAACATAATAATATTCACCACAGAGGCTTGGCTCGAGGCATGGGTCTTTTCCATACTCGAGGTGATACCAAAAACGCCATGCAATTTGCCATCTGCCCAATTTTCCATTTTATAACCAAGAACATCTTTGCCATTTCCAAAAGGGCTATGATCAGGATGACCATGACATATAAGACAACCCTGCTGTTCAGAAAGACGAACGGGGCGATAGACGGCGACAGATTGAGCGTTATCAATAACAATCTCTTTGAGATCCGGGTTCTTTTCAAAGCGAGCATAGATCTCCATCTCACTTGTCGTCGCTTGATTTTCTTTGCGACGTGGCTCAGGAGAAAACACTCGGAACTCGTAACCACTTCGTTGGGCCTGGTCATGACCGACTTTGATGGACGCAAAAATCGGAACGCGTTTTAGTACGTTCAATTTAACTTCTTTGGGTAGATCTCCCTCGGGGTACTTTGTCACAATCGAGCGTATATACTCGTCAAGTCCCCCTTGGGAAGCGACATAGTCACGAGTTCCCTCGAGCTGATCCAAAATGGCTTGGCTCTTTTGAACTAAATCGTCCTTCCCCTGTTCTTCAATTTCTTTCCATGCGATTTGTGTTGCTGTGATTGACGCTAACGTCGCTGCCAATGCGACAATGCCTATGATTTTTGTAATGAGCTTCATCTCTACCTCAATTTTTTAATAACGTAATGTTAAGGCAGTCCAACCGGGTGGGATGATGACGGAAATCATGGAATCAATTATTATTTGGCGTGGAAATTTCAGACTGAGACAAAAAATAAAATGAAATTTTCCTTCGAGGTTTCAAACTGAGAAACCTCGAAGGAATTATTTGACTTACTAAATCGTGATAACTTTTTTATATTCGGCAAGACGCTTTTCAAGATCTCCCAAAGTCACTTTTGAAAGAGCACGAACCGAGAAGTCTTGAATTGTGTGGCTGGCCATCATAGAGCCCATGATACAAGCTTGTTTTAAGTGGGCAATAGTTGGAACTGTTTTCTGAGCCGCTAGATAACCAAAGAAACCACCCGCAAAGGTATCACCGGCTCCAGTTGGATCTACCACTGTCGGAATCGGCATTGCCGGCAAAATGAAGTAACCTTCAGCCTTAGAGTACATAGCAAAACCGTATTCACCACGCTTAATGACCACAGCCTGAGGACCCATCGCCGTGATCAAAGG
>JANJTG010000491.1 GCA_024711265.1 Bdellovibrio sp.
GGGCGCCCTGTTCATGCCGATGAACTGGCGCCTGGCCGGCGCCGAGCACCGCCGCCTGCTCGAGGACTGCCCACCGGCGGTGCTGATCGCGGAAAGCCCGTTCGCCGACGCGATCGACGACATCCGGCGGACGCTCCCCGACGCCACCCTGGTGGCGCTGGGGCCGCTGCCCGCGGGCTGGATCGGGCCCGAACCCTTCCTCGCCCGCGCCGCAGAACACACTACGCTGCCGACCGGCGAGGACACCGCAACGCCGCTGCTGATCTGCTACACCTCGGGGTCGACGGGCAAGCCCCGCGGCGTGCTGCTGAGCCAGGAAGCCCTGATCTGGAACGCGGCCAACAGCATCGACCTGCACGGCCTGACCGCGAGCGACCGCGTCCTCGTCAACCTGCCCCTGTTCCACGTCGGCGGCCTCAACAACCAGACCACCCCGGCGCTGTCGGTCGGCGCCACCGTGGTGCTGCAGCCCAAGTTCGACGCCGACGCCACGTTCGATGCGATCGAGCGCGAGCGCATCACCCTCACCGTGCTCGTTCCCAGCGAGATCGAGATGATGCTGGCCCATCCGCGCTGGGCCGACGCCGACCTCTCCAGCCTGCGCATGATCTCCACCGGCTCGGCGATCGTCCCCGAGCGCCTGGTCCACGCCCTGCTCGAGCGTGGCATCCCGCTGGTGTCGATCTACGGCGCCACCGAAACCTGTCCGATCGCCGCCTGCCTGCGCCCCGAGGACGTCGCCCGCAAGCCCGCCTCCACCGGCCGCGCCGCCCGCTACACCCGCATCCGCCTCATCGACGGCACCGGCCACGACGTCCCCGCGGGCGTAACCGGCGAGATCCTGGTCCAGGGCCCGAACGTCATGACCGGCTACTGGAACGACCCGCACGGCACCGCCGCCGCCTTTGTCGACGGCTGGTTCCGCAGCGGCGACATGGGCCACCAGGACGACGAAGGCTATCTCTACATCGACGGCCGCAAGAAGGACCTGATCATTTCCGGCGGCGA
>JANJTG010000275.1 GCA_024711265.1 Bdellovibrio sp.
CCGGTGATATAATTTTCAGTGCGAGGATCCTTAGGATTGGTATAGACCTGATCACTGGCCCCAAACTCAATCAAGTCCCCCAAATACATAAAGGCCGTGTAGTCTGAAACCCGCGCCGCTTGGTGTAAGCTGTGAGTGACAATGGCAATGGTAACATCTTTACGAAGTTCCTGAATCAACTCTTCGATATGGCGAGTGGAAATAGGATCCAGGGCCGATGTGGGTTCATCCAGCAACAAGATTTCAGGCTCTGTCGCCAACGCGCGAGCAATACAAAGACGCTGCTGTTGTCCCCCGGAAAGTGCGGTGGCTGAAGACCCCAAACGGTCCTTCACTTCATTCCACAAACCGGCTTGCTGCAAAGAGCGTTCAACCCGCTCTTCGATAAAACTTTTCTTTTTTACTCCGCGAACCTTGAGCCCGTAAGCAACGTTTTCATGAATACTTTTAGGGAATGGATTGGGTTTTTGAAAAACCATTCCGATCCGCATGCGCACTTCCATCGGATCAATATCTTTACCAAGAATGTTACGCATATCTGGATGAAGAAGGATCTCCCCTTGATAGTTCGCATTGGGATAAAGATCATGCATACGATTAAAACAGCGAAGCAATGTTGTCTTCCCACACCCGGATGGACCAATCAAAGCCGTGACACGATTTTCATAAATCGGCAAACTGACCCCGTTGAGGACTTGTTTATCCCCGTAGGAAAAAAGCAAATTTTTGACTTCAGCACGAAGTTTTAATTCCATAGATACTACCACTTCATCTTTTTACGGAAGCGAGAGCGCAAATAAATCGCGCCCCCGTTCATGATAAGAGTCATCAACAAAAGAACGACCCCCGTTGCCGCCGCATTCACGTGGAATTCAGGCTGAGGACGGGACAACCAGTTGAACATCTGAATCGGCATCACGGTAAAAGGATCCATGAGCCATTTAAAATTCACAAAAGGAAAATGCCCATCAATAGGTGCCGTGGGCAAAAAGGCGATGAAGGTCAAAGCCCCGATCGTAATTAAAGGCGCTGTTTCGCCAATGGCACGGGACAAAGAGATAATCACACCCGTCAAGATACCGCCTGAAGAGTATGGCAAGATATGATAGCGGACTGTCTGCCATTTGCTGGCGCCCATTGCGTAACTGGCCTCGCGAATCGTATTCGGAATCGAGCGAATAGCTTCGCGCGTGGTGACGATGATAATAGGTAAAACCAAGAGCCCCAAGGTCAGCCCCGCCGTCAAAATGCTTTGGCCCAGTTTAAGTTTGTAAACAAAAAGGCCCAATGCCATCAGACCATAGGTAATCGACGGAATTCCGGCCAAATTGATGATGTTGAGTTCAATGATTTGTGAGACCCAGTTTTTCTTCGAGTACTCTTCCAAATAAACACCGGCAGCAACCCCCAATGGAATCGCACAGAAAGCCGTCGTAAGCATAATACAGAAAGATCCCACCCAAGCCGATAAGATCCCCGCTTTTTCAGCGAACCGAGATGGGAAACTTGTGAAAAAGGCCGCATTAATGCGAGGAACCCCTGTCAGTGACAAATCCACAATCAAGGTCAAAAGCGTCACCAAAGCAAAGAGCAATGACAAGAGACCCACCATCGCAAAAATAAAGTCCCACATCTGACGGCGTTTGATATTTGCTAAGATATCTTGAGAAGGCATCATCACTCTTTCTCCTGAAACTTTTTACGCAGCCATAGACCAATAATATTAAAACAAAGTGTCAAAACCAACAGGCTTAAGCCGGCCACATAAATGGACTGATAGCCAATAGATCCATGCGGCAAATCTCCCAAACTGACTTGCACAATAAAGGCGGTAATCGTGGCTGCAGGCTGGGTCGGATCCAAAGTCAGATTCGGCTGCATGCCTGCTGCGATCGCCACGACCATGGTTTCACCAAGGGCACGGGAGATCCCGAGAACATACGCGGATGTCATTCCTGAAAAAGCCGCTGGAATCACCACACGGAAAGCCGTCTGCATCCGCGAAGCTCCGACCGCAAAAGAAGCCTCTCGCAAGTGTCCCGGTACCGCTCTCATGGCGTCTTCACTCAGACTGCTGACATAGGGAACGATCATCACACCGATAACAATACCCGCACTTAAAACGTTAAATCCCCCCATAGAGGGAATGACTTTTTGCAAAAGAGGCGTCACAAAAAGCAAAGCAAAATAACCATAAACCACGGTAGGAACGGCCGCCAAAAGTTCTAGGATCGGCTTAAGAACTTCACGCCATGAAGGGCGAATATATTCACTTAAAAATGCCGCCGCCACTGTTCCCAGGGGAATGGCCACAATCAAGGCAATCATCGTGGTTAAGAAGGTTCCACTTAACAGGGGTAAAATACCATAACGAGGATTTTCAAAAAGAGGCGTGGAGGCGATGCGCGTCTCGGGGATCGAACTGCATCGCCTGACGGCCGATGCGACGATCGGCGGGACCGCCTATCCGCGCGGCTCGTTCGTGATCCGCACCGACCAGGCGTTCCGCCCGCACGTGCTCGACATGTTCGAGCCGCAGGATCACCCCAACGACTTTGCCTATCCGGGCGGCCCGCCGAAGCCGCCATACGACAACGCCGGCTGGACGCTCGCCTTCCAGATGGGGGTGAAGTTCGATCGGATTCTGGATGGTTTCGAGGGGCCGTTCACCAGGACCGAAGGGCTCTTGAAGCCCACGCCGGGTCAGGTGGCGGGCGCCGACCGCGCGGCCGGCTTCGTGCTGAGCCATGCGTACAACGACGG
>JANJTG010000508.1 GCA_024711265.1 Bdellovibrio sp.
CGACCGCGACTCTGGGCACCTTCAACCCTGCCAAATTTGTAGTTTACGTATTTAGAACCTTTTCTAAATACATCAACGCCAAAAAAGACAAAGTGAATATCCCGAAATCTTGGGACGTGAATGCGGCTTACGCGGCGGAAGTTTACAAAAAGTATGGTCAGATTCCCTCTTATTGCGTGGATCAACTTGGCCAGGGGCTTAAGTGCTTTAAAGATATTTGCGCCAGCAAAGCGGCGGACTTTTTTGAGAAAACTTATAACACCAAGGTTCATAACGTCTACATTCGCGAAGACGAACACTCTATTAGCTCGGTACAAAAAGAAGCTTGGATTAAATCAGACCTGTGCCAAGGCGAAACCATCATGAGATTCTCCTGTGACGAAAGAAAGCTCCAGAATTTCAAGGTTCAATCAACCAGTGGATTTCATAAATCCTGCAGAAATGCGCTAGGACGATAAGATGATAAGAAAGATTCTCGCCACCATCTTCGGCCTTCTGATCGCACAAAGTGTGCAGGCATGGTCCGTAACTTCTCAAGTGAGCGTCGGCCCCAAAGGAGAATTCCAGGACACCGTGACACTTTTTTGTCGCCCCGATGAGGCTCTTTGCCAACAAGTCTGCCAGTCAAAAGATTCTTGCTGGAAAGAACAAGAACTGTGCTTTAACTGTCTGGGAACAGCAAATCCACTTCTACGCACGGTATTTACGGAACTCGATCGACTCTATCGCAACTCAAAACAAGTTGTTGCAGCTAAAGACTTGGCTATGGTTTTCCAAAAAGACCATGTTTTTATCGCGGCTCGCAGTATCTATAACTTCTATTCGGCAGTCGATAATGCCGACGTGTTAGCACGCTTTCAGAGTCTTTGTCCCACCCCAAGTACACAACCCTTGGTTGTTTTGGGAAAGAATCTGAACAATGAACCGATACAAATTAAATATATTATTTGTGAAGGAACAGGGCAATACAACCAAGGCATGTATGTTTTGGAGTACAGCCCCCAAGCGCAAATTGGAAACAGTAATTTTAATACAAAACCTTAAACGAACGTTAGATCAAAAGGAGAACACAATGACTAACATCATGAAACTTGCCGCAGCGGCAATGCTTTTTATCGCTGCCCAAAATGCAAACGCGATTTCTTTGCGTTTCAAATTCAAAACATTCAGCTCTGGACCAGACATCTATGCATGTAATGCTGGTTTGAGACACCAAGCGA
>JANJTG010000514.1 GCA_024711265.1 Bdellovibrio sp.
ACCGTAGCCGCGCCGATCGGCATCTATCCGCATGGGAAATCGACCAGGTCGATCAGCGCGATAAGCATCGCCGGGCGGATGGACGCACAGATGCGGTATTGGCGTCGATGGACACCGACGCCGCTAACGAGCAGGTCATCAAGAAGGCCTTGGCGCGACGTGGGCCGCCGAGCCAGGCCAGCGCGGCCAGCCGGACCGCAAACATCCGCGATAACCGCGCAGAGGAAATGGATGCCAATCGTGCCAGGGAGACTTTCAGGCTCGGCGAGGACGTGTCCGGGCCGACTGGGCCGAGCGCCAACGTGGTGCCGATTCGAGGCAGGCCAGCACCGACGGACGATACCGACTACAGCCTGCCGACTATCGACGAAATCCTGAGGGACGACGATGACCAGTGACTGCGTGGCGTTTTCACTGCCTGAGTATGACGACAACCCTTTTATTGCCCAGTTGCCTCCGATCATGGGCCAGAAAGATCTGTACAAATCGTTGGTAAGTGCGCCTATCTTCCGGGAATCGGAGCCGGGATTTCCGGCGCACCTGCGCAAGCACTGTATCGCCAGACTCTCCAAGTGTTTCCTGCCGCTGGCCCGTCAGGTCGAGTTGGCGGATCGGTTCGGCATGCTTTTGCGACAGGGTTACCTCGGTCGCAACCCACTGACTCACGACTACCTGCATCACCTGCACAACGGGATCGAGCGGATCGAAGCCGGATCGCTGGAGGTCCCGGTATCCCAGCCGGTGCAGAACACAGCCAACAGCTTCGCGCTGCTGGGATGTCCCGGCGTAGGCAAGACAGTGGCGATGAACCAGGTGCTGGCGCAGTACCCGCAGGTGATCCAACACGATGCTCCCTTCAGCCTTACACAGGTCGTCTGGTTGCGACTGGAAGCGCCGGCGCTGGGATCTCTTCGCAATTTGTGTATCGATTTCTTCCATACGGTCGATCGGCTGATCCACACCGATTACGTCAAACGATACGCGACCAAGACGACCGTCGAGCAGATGGTTGCGTACATGGCACAGGTGGCCAACCTGCATGCGCTGGGCGTGTTAGTCATCGACGAGATCCAACATCTGCGGGGTGCCAAGGTTGGTGCTGCGGCGCTGATGAAGTT
>JANJTG010000293.1 GCA_024711265.1 Bdellovibrio sp.
TGAGCACGAGCTTCTTCAATAGCGCGAATGACAGAAGGTCTTTCTTCTAACAATAGCTTCTTGAGCTCCGCCTCAAGCATTGCTTTTCCGCGAATAGTCATAGGAAGTTTATCAATAGTAGCCATTTCTTCTCCAGTGTTAGAAGGACACCTGTTTTACAGGATTCTACCCCACTTATCAATGCACCATAACGCACCGCACCTTTGTCGGGTACTCCGTACCTTTTTGCATTGCACAGCATTACTATAAGGCATGGGTGCCAAGAAAAAGACCGAAATAATCTGCCGCTGCAACAACGTAAGTCGTCAGACGATTGAAGACGCCATTCGCGATGGCGCAAAAACACTCAATGATATTTTTGATACGACGTCAGCTGGCGTGGGCCCCTGCGGAGGATCCTGCCGCCGAAAGATCGGCCCCTTTTTAGAGTACTATCTTAAAAACGGAAGTTTCCCAGAAAAAATAACGGAAGATCTGACAGGGAAAAATCCCAAAAAAGATTCTTGAAGGCTCACCTTACGCAGATTGTTTTCCCAAACGAAAATCGATAATTTTCTGAACCTCAGGACGACAGGTGCCGCAGGCTGTGCTGGCTGAAGTCTGTCGAGTCACGACTTCAGGTGTATGAGCTCCGGCAATAATAGCCTGATCCACAGTGTGTGTCGGAACAGTTCGACAATGACAAAGTTCGTCCTCGTGATAAGGGAACTGCCACTGTCCGCGCAATTTCAAAATCATTTCCTTTAATAACAAACTGGAATGATCATGCCCCTCGGGAATCGGCCATTTTGCCAAGTCCGCACCAAAATGGCGGCGCATTTTCTGCATCATCTCCATAAATTCTGTACAACCCAATATAGACACTTTACGAACTTCCCCCGGAGCTTGAGGAGTCCCCTCACATTCCACTTCAATGTAATCACGGCCATCCAGCTCAACTTTTATCTTCATAGAGCTTTTTATTTTAGAGCAAAGCTCAGGGCCTACCAAGGCCAGATATTGTTATCAATCAAACCAACCTAAGTCTTGTTCCCACACGCAAAGTCAGAGCAGAATGTGTATCATTGGTAAATGATGATTGAGGTCCCATGACAGCCGCAGCATTAAGAGTCGAACTTCTCCCCATTTTCGAAGACAACTATGTGTTCGTCCTCGTCGACGAGCCCCAGCAGCAAGCCTTGGTGATTGATCCGGGGGAAGCCTCGTGCGTGCGGGATTTTTTAACCGAACACGATCTTTCCTTAAAAGGCATTCTCTTAACCCATCATCATAATGATCATATTGGCGGAGTCCGTACACTCCAAAGCCTGTTCTCCACTCCGGTCTATGCTCCTCTTAAGAATAAACATCAAATTCCCTTTGCCGATCACTACGTGCATGAGGGCGACACGATTTCTTTGGGAGATCTTTCGTTTTCCGTTCTGGAGCTTCCCGGTCACACTCTGGGACATATCGCCTATTGGCAACCCGAAAAAAAATGGCTCTTTTCAGGGGATGTTCTTTTCGGTCTTGGTTGTGGTCGATTGTTTGAAGGTACTTACGAGCAGATGTATCACAGTCTTCAACGAATCAAGGAACTGCCTCCTGAAACCTTGATCTATTGCACCCATGAGTACACAGAGATGAATCTGCAGTTTTGTAAAATGCTAAGTACCTTGGATGATTCACCCATCACAGGAGACGACGAAAATCTGGAGATGTACCAAAACGAACTGATCAATCGTCGCAGCATGGAGCTGCCCAGCGTTCCTCTAAAACTTCACATCGAAAAAAGGGTCAATCCTTTTTTATTGGCTCGCAGTCTACAGCAATTCACTTATCTTCGTGAACTTCGCAATAAACAATAAAAACTGATCCCTCCCGTGTTAACAACAATCAAAGAGGCCAGTTTTTGGAGATCCACTTTCTACGAAACGCAAAAATATTCTCCACGTCCTGTCGAACGAACTTCGCCCCCATCAACCACCCGACGTATCCCATCGGAAGGCGATAACGAACCCGATCCACTAAAAGGGTTCCACCACAAAAGGGTCTAAACTCGTGCGTGTGATGCCAAAGTCGGTAGGGCCCACGAAGTTGATTGTCGACAAATTTATACGGCGGCTGCCACTCGTCGATCTCGGTCTTCCATACCGCCGGAACGCCATGAATCTTCAAGCGATAATCAATCAAAGTCCCCTGCTTAACTTCGGGTGTGGAAACCCGTTCAATATGAAAATTTAAAGTCGGCGGCGTGATCTTCTCTAGGTTGTGAGCATCCTGAAAAAATGAAAAAATCTTTTCCGGAGGCGCGGGAACAAATTGTTCCGCGTAAAAAACCTCCTCCCCCGCCTTGAACGGAGCGCAAATTTCAGCCAATGCCTCGGAAAGTTCTTTAAAGTGAAACTGATATCCTTCAGATTCAATTTTTTCTGCTGACCCTCGAATTGAGGATAACATGACTTGAGACACCTCTCCGAATAAAAGCTTCAAAGCCGCCTCCGGAATACGAGGACCCAGATTTTTCCCCAGAGAGCGCGCCAAAGTTTCAGAAAATTCTTTGTTTGTGACAGGCAATGGAGCCACCCCATTGACCGCGCCTTGCACGTGGGGATTTTCCAGAGCAAACACGAAAATTCCCACGATGTCCTTAAGATGAATCCAGCTCATCCAGTGTTTTCCCTCGCCCAAAACACCACCGACTCCGGCGCGGAAAGGAAATAACATCTGATCGAGAGCTCCTCCTTCTTTTGCCAGAACAATTCCAGTTCGAACGAAGATCTTTCGACCGGGAGCTGTTCCCGCTTCCCTTTCCCAATCCAGGCAGACTTTGGCTAAGAAATCTTTTCCAGCGGGATGATCTTCGTGCAAAACTTCATCTGTGCAACTTCCATAAAAACCCACCGCAGAACCGGAAATAAATGTCTTTACCGACTGAGAAAGGCTGGCAATAAGATGACGAGTTCCGACGACGCGGGAATTATAAATACTTTCCTTTTTCTTATCGGACCAGCGGGCACCGACCACAGGTTCACCCATCAAATTGATCACAGCCTCTACAGATTGGAGTCTTTCATCATGAAGGGGCCCCGCACTCAAGTCCCCGACAATGACGTCACAAGGAAAGGGGAGTATTTCTTTGGCCTTGGCAACACTACGGCTCACCACCAAAATTTCATGCCCTTTTTGAGCCAAGATTTTCCCTACCTCGCGCCCAATCAGTCCAGTGGCTCCAGTCATAAGAATCTTCATAAACGTCCTTTATTTCTTAAGTGCTTTAGTAAATTCCTGCAAACAACGCCCCCGCGCCTCCACATGTTCAATCATCGGTGGGGGATATTTTGCGGTGCCAATCTCAGGAATCCATTTTTTGATATACTCCATTTGGGGATCAAACTTTGCGGCCTGAGCTTCAGGGTTAAAGATACGAAAATAAGGAGCCGCATCGCAACCAGATCCGGCAGCCCACTGCCAGTTGCCATTATTGGCTGCCAAATCAAAATCCAAAAGTTTTTTTGCAAAATATCTTTCACCTTCATGCCAATGAATTAAAAGATGTTTGCATAAAAAACTGGCGGTGACCATGCGCACCCGATTATGCATATAGCCGGTTGTGTTGAGTTGCCTCATTCCCGCATCCACCAGAGGGTATCCCGTCGTGCCTTCGACCCACCGTTGGAAGTCGGACCTTGATGTGCGCCAAGCGATCTGATCATAATCCGGCCGGAAGCTCTGTTTCTCAACGTGGGGGAAATGCCACAGTATTTGCATAAAAAAATCCCGCCAGATCAGTTCACTCAACCACACTTCTGAATATTTTTTACCCTCACGCGCCAACTCACGCACACTCACTGTGCCAAATCTCAAGTGAAGCCCTAATCGCGTCGTACCGTTCTCTAACGCTGGGAAGTCTCGAGTCTTCGCGTAGTTTTTCAACACCTTGGTGGACACTTCCATGGAGGGAAACTCGAGGGTCGATTCTAAAAAACCGATCTCTGACAAAGCCATCATCTTTTCAGGTTTTACGATTTTTGCGAAAGAACTCTCATAAAGATCATTGGGATAGGACTTTAGATAAAAAGGCTCTAAAGATGACAGCACCTTTTTTTTATAGGGCGTGTAGACGGTGTAGGGTTTGCGAGAATCGGTTAGGATTTCTTCTTTTTCAAAGAGCGTTTGATCTTTAAAACTCTTAAACTCGATACCGTTTTTTTGTGCCCACTTCATCACTTTTTCGTCCCGTTCGCGGGCCAAGGGTTCGTAGTCGTGATTGGTATAGATCGCCGCGAACTTCTTTTCTACAAAAAGAGCCTTAAAAACCTCTACGGGTTTCCCATGACGCACCAATAGATCGGATTTTTTCCCCTGAAGGGTGTTTTTAAGCTCGGCAACAGTTTGATATATGAAAGTCACTCGGGGGTCTTGAGAGTCCTCCAGTTTATCAAGGATATCGGAATCAAAGATAAAAAGCGGCAGAACATTTTCATTTTCTTTCAAGGCTTGGAACAAACCAGCATTGTCATTGAGGCGGAGATCGCGGCGGAACCAGAAGATAGTCACATTTGCCATAATAAAAGTTTAACATATCTGCAACTTAAGGTAAATTGAGAAGCCATGGACGAAAAAAAGTCTGCCAAAAAACAAACTAAGAGCCTTGAACGGATCAAGTCGTCCATGTTCTCACGCAGTTTGTCTTTGGCCAAGCTGACCCTTCAAGCGGGCGCTTCCATCGCCCAACATGGCGTCAGTACCGCACTAAAAAACAAAGAAGGCAAAGAGGAAAACTGGAAGCGTCTGCTTCAAAACCAAGCCTCTCTTATCAGTTCCGAATTGGGCGAACTCAAAGGAAGTCTGATGAAGGCCGGGCAAATGCTTTCCATGTATGGCGAGCATTTTTTCCCTCCGGAAGCCAATGAACTTTTAAAATCATTGCAGTCAGACTCCCCTCCCCTTTCCTGGGATGCCATTGAGCCGACATTGAAAAAGAACCTGGGCCCAGAAAAATTAGCTCTTCTGGAAATCGAAACAGAGGCTCTCGCCTCGGCGTCCATGGGGCAAGTCCATCGCGCGCGAGTCAAAACCAGCGGCGAAAGCATTGTCCTGAAAATCCAGTATCCCAATGTCGACAAAGCCATCGACAGTGATCT
>JANJTG010000308.1 GCA_024711265.1 Bdellovibrio sp.
GGCATGCGGAAGAGGTGAATCATGAACTCACCCGAAATATAGGCATGAGTGGAGCCGCTCACGCTTGCAAGCGGCGAAAGGGGAGAGCTGGCCCCTAAGGAAACGGCCAAGTTCAGACGACCCTGCATGGCGACGAAGTCACCAACATTCAAACGCGTCAGGGCCCGGTGAGCTGTGAGAGGCAGATTCTGAACAGAGTAAGGAATCGCCGTAAGGGATTCTGTTTGAGATTTGAACTGACGAGCAAAGACGATCTCAACCCCTTTGTTTATGCTAAATCCGATGGGAGTGTCGAGATCCTCAATAAGATCCCCGGGGGTGATATTGACTCCGAGAGTGTAACGATCCAGTCGTGTGTAATAACCATCGACATAAGAAGGTTCAGATTGAATTCGATATTTGAGAGAGGCTGAAATCCCTTCGAAGATCTCTGCATTGACCAAATTGACGTTTGCTCCGATGGACTGTTTGGCGACCTCTTTTTTGACCCTTTCCGCGATGGCGGCGGGCTCAAGAAAATCAAAGTCGGCATGGGCTGGTGAGGCGAAGAAACCAAGGGTAACCCCAGTCAAAAGAGTGAATTTCAGGAATGCATTTGCATACGACATAGTATCGCCTCCATTGGGTCTGCCCAATTTGGAGCAAAACAGAGGCCTCATGCGAGAAGGATTCAGGTTAAATATAGGCAATACACAGGCCCCCAAAGGAAAAGGCCTGTCGAGAGTTTTGACGTGAGGGTGACTTTATTTGTCTGAAAAAAGAAAAGGCGATCTGATAGAGATCGCCTTTTTCTGAAAATCACATTGGAGAAATCAACTAGGGTTTGAAGATCGGCCCGTTGCTCTGATCAAGGACACGGTAAGGATTGTCGGCGTGATCAATCAAATACAAGACAGGTTCTAAGTTCTTTCTTTGAACTTCGGGAATGACTTGGGCTCCGGGATAGAAGCCGCCCGAGCCCCATCCGCTGTTGCCGGGATCAAGTTCAAAGGTGAAAGAGATGATCTTGTGTTCGCCGTAGGACCAATCCGTGGTGTCGCCACTGGCGATATAAAGTTCAGAGGACTGCTGAGGTTTGTAGCCATTCCATTCGGCCATTTTTTTTGCCATCACTTCATGGACTTGTTTGTCGCGCGTATTAGCGATGCTTTCGTAGACGTGTCCCCAAGGATAAAGAATCAACTGGGAGTAGGTGTGGAATGAAAGCAGGATGGTGATATTTTGATGAGTTTCGACAAAGTTTTTGATTGCGATCGACTCGGGTTCACTGAAGGCTTTGGGGCCGCGATATGTCTCGCTGTTTGGACTGGTGCTGGCGCCACCACCGCCCCAGCCAAAACCGTAGTTTCTATTTAAATCGACCCCGTAAGTTCCGTTGTTATTTGAGGTTCTGTTTTTTCTCCAGGATTTGTAGCTTCCTGTCGAGATGTCATATTCAGCGCCATCAGGATTGACCATGGGGATGATATGGATATCGCGGCTATTGACCAAACGTTGAACGCGGGGATTGCCTTTTCCATATTCCGTCAGCAGATATTCGATGTAATAAATTGGCAACTCGATCGAAAGGTGTTCACGAGCGTGGTGTCCCCCCATGAAAACCGCTGCAGCCAAGGAATCAGCTTGTTGAAGATTTCCCGAAATGCGAACCGCCCAAATATCGCGGCCCTCTACAGATTTTCCGATCGAAGACAGTTGCGATATCGTGGGGTATTGAGAGGTGAGGCTGCGAAGCTTATCTGTCATTTCGGTGTAATTATGAAAAGCGGCATCCTTAGTAGGGAAATCCATTTCTTCGGTGAGAGGGAAACTCACTTCAAGAAGACCCAATTTTTCCATGGATTTTTTTTCTTCCAGGCTTCCAATGCCCACGACAAAATCTTCGCGTGTGGTTTCAATAGAAACGCCTGAGTTGGCAATCAGAGTTCTTTCATACTTGTCCTTGGCGCGGATTTTCATCCAATACTGAGTCGTATCAATTGTGTGAGCATTCTCGATAGGCAGAAATGCCAGAGCCATAAAGCCCGCAACCGCCAAGATCTTGGTGATTCTCATAAACCCCTCCTTGGGTTCTGACTAATGTCAGAAGACACTCCATTTTGGGTTTATTTATTGTCGTGGTACAGTCTTTCGTCGGTACGTTAGGGCTAAGGTCTAGTGAATTACCAGCGAATGGGTTCGGGTTCGATTTCCACGCCGAATTGATTTTTCACGTCCAAAGATACTTGGTTTGCCAGCTTCCAAACATCGTCGGAAGAAGCGCCACCGTGATTCACCAAAACAAGGGCTTGCTTTTCATACATTCCCACAGGGCCCAGTTTTTTGCCCTTCCAGCCGGCACGATCAATCAACCAGCCCGCGGCCAATTTGAATTGAGTTTCTTGATAAGGGAAACTGACAAGATCGGGATGCTTGAGCAGTAACGAATCGCGAAGCTCTTTTGAAACAATCGGATTTTTAAAAAAGCTTCCGGCGTTGCCAATGACTTGAGGATCGGGAAGTTTAGTCTGGCGAATATGAATCACCGCGCGTGAGATGGTGCGGGGATTGGCTTCGGTGTGTTGACGATCCAGCTCTTTGCGGATATCTCCGTATTCTAAGTGCAGGGTGTTCTTCTTGGGCAAACGGAAAGTCACATCCCACACCAAGTAGCGTCCCGCTCCTTCTTGCTTGAAAAAGCTATCCCGGTATGAAAAGCGGCACTCTTTGTTCGAGAATGTTTTTAGATTTCCCGTTTGCAAATCAAAGCACGTCACTTCCCACAGAGTGTCTTTGACTTCAACTCCATAGGCGCCGATGTTTTGAATTGGCGCGGCCCCTACCGTTCCCGGAATCAGCGACAGATTTTCAAGTCCCCAGTAACCCTGTTGTAAGGTCCACTGTACAAACTCGTTCCAGACTTCTCCGGCTTGGGCTTTGACGAACCAATGCTCCTGATCTTCGTGAATCAACTCGCGGCCCTGATTGGCGATCTTCAACACTAAACCTTTGACCACTGAGGGAAGAACGAGATTGCTTCCTCCTCCCAAAATGTGCCATGAGACCTTTGAGAGCTGGGAATCGCCCAGAACGGCCAAGAGATCATGTGGGGAATGCAGTTCGACGAAGTGCTCTGCCTGAGAGCGCAACTGAAGGGTGTTTAAAGTGCTAAGATCTTTATTTGTGTGAATCTGCATTCAAGCAAAGATTTTATTAGAAGGAGCTGCCTTTGGCCATCATTCTTTCAAGAACTTCGTCTTTGTTAATAAAGCAAATGCCAAGTCCCAAGCCTTTGCTCCAGATGACTTCGGCCGTCACATTGTGCGTGCGTTGAAGAGAACCTAATTGAACTGTCATGTTCAAAAGATCCCCTTTTTGAGGGACGTAATCTCCTGAAGAGACCTCCAAGAAGGCGCCGGTTTGCGAAAGATTTTTAAGGCTGGCGACAAGGACGCCAATATGGCCGTAAACTTCGATTTGAGCTGTTTCTTTGGTTTTAAATCTCTTGGCAGTGCCGCTCATAAGAACTCCGAGAATCTGGTCTTAACTTATTCTCGGAGGAAAAGACGGGCTCGTAGAGTCTATTTTTGTGTGTTCTCAAAATGGGACTGAATTCTGGACCCTATTTTCGTAAGTAAGTAAGAAATGAAAAAGGAATGGGCGACTCGACATCACGACGATCTGTCAGTGTGAAAATGTTTTCGTCAATTTCAGGATAATAGGTATCCCCCGGAAACTCGCGGTGGATAAGGGTCAGATAGATCTTGTTGGTGACTCCCATGGCTTGTTTGTAGATCTCACCACCGCCGATAATAAACACTTCATCGCCCCATTTTGCAGTGAGTGGTTCGGCGTGTTTTATGGCGTCTTCCAAGGAAGACACGAATACCACGGGACTGCTTTCTGTTGCGGGAAATGAATGTTTCGAGGGGTCTCGGGTGATGACAATGTGATAGCGGTTGGGGAGGGCGCGCCCATTGAAGGATTCAAAAGTTTTGCGGCCCATAATCATGATGTGACCTTTGGTGGTCTCGCGGAAAAATTTCATGTCTTCAGGAAGGCTCCAGGGAAGTCCACCTTGAACGCCAATGACGTGATTCTGCGAGCAGGCTACAACATGAGTCAAAATCATACCGCGACCTCCGCTTTGATAGCTGGGTGGGGATCATAACCCACAATCTCAATATCTTCATAAGTGAATGCAAAAAGATCTTTGATATTGGGATTGAGTTTGAGTTGGGGCAAGGGGCGGAAGTCTCTGGTTAGCTGCAGTTTGGCTTGCTCTAAGTGATTGAGGTACAAGTGCGCGTCCCCCAAGGTGTGAACAAAGTCGCCCACTTCAAGGTTGCAAACCTGAGCGATCATGTGAGTTAAAAGAGCATAGCTGGCGATATTAAACGGCACACCCAAGAAGATATCCGCGCTTCTTTGGTAAAGTTGGCAAGAAAGTTTTCCGTTAGCCACATAGAACTGGAAGAATGCATGACAGGGCGGCAAAGCCATTTTATCAACGTCGCCAGGATTAAAGGCAACGACCAACAAGCGGCGGGAGTTGGGATTCTTTTTAATTTGCTCAACCACGTTGGAAATCTGATCAATGGTGCGACCATCCGCAGTTTGCCAAGAGCGCCATTGTTTTCCATACACAGGGCCGAGATCACCGTTTTCGTCAGCCCATTCATCCCAAATGGTCACTTTGTTATCGTGAAGATATTTAATATTTGTCTCGCCCTTAAGAAACCATAAAAGCTCGTGAAAAATAGAACGAGTATGAAGCTTCTTGGTGGTGAGAAGGGGAAAGCCTTCTTGAAGATTGTAACGCATCTGATATCCGAACATGGAAATAGTTCCAGTCCCCGTGCGATCTTCTTTCTTCGTTCCATTCTCTAAAACCGTCTTAATTAAATCATGATATTGCTTCATCAAGCCTCCCGCGGAGGTACGCCGTACCTTTTTGAATTGCGCCGTGCCTTGGGCTCGGGCTGATCAACATTCTATTTAAGCTTCTTTTTTTGTCTATTTGAAAAGTAGTCCCAGAGGAATTTACCGCAGGGGCCCAACTCCTTCTGAGAGTGACGCGCGATATAGAGCTGCGCCACTTGAGGTTTTGGGAGGAGTGTCACAAAGGATTTGTCCTTGATTTCCTCCTTAATCACATGTTCGGGCATGCGGCCCCACCCTAAACCATCCATCAGGAAGGCCTTTTTGGTGAGGTAGTCTTGAACGCTGATGACGTGATCAGGATTGATAATTCCGGCGGAACGATTGGAGCTTTTGACCGTGGTCGACATCACGACCTGAGGGTACTTGGCCAACTCAGAGTTGGGAGCCTTTCCTTTGAATTTCGCTAAGGGGTGTTTGGCGGAACAAACAGCCACCATATTCACGGGAAAGAGCTCCTCGGTGACGAGGAGGCTGCGATCATTGAAGATGACCGCCAAAGCAAGATCCGCACGATCCTCTAGGAGCTGTTCGTCGGCACTGAGGACGTCATGAATGATTTTTATTTCCGTCTGTGGGAAGCGGGAGGTGAATTCCTTCAGCGCCGTGACTAACAACGGGAGGGGCCACATGGCGCTGACGGCCAGACGGATAATGGGTTCATGTCCTCTTTTTAAAAATTCGGCTGTTTCTTCCAGTTCATCAAACTGAAAGATGAGATCGTCGGCCTTCTTGAGAAAGGCGCGACCTTGAGGGGTGAGTTGCGGGCGGTATTGATCGCGACTGAAAAGTTTAAAGCCCAACTCATTTTCAAGGGAGCGAATGGAATAACTAACCGCACTTTGAGCGCGATGCAACTCAAGGGAGGCTGCGCGGAAGCTTCCTGATTTAACAATAGTTTGAAGAACTTGCAGTTGATCCAGTGTCATCGTCTTAAACTATATCACTATTTTAGATCATGTTAATAGAAAAATTATAATTTTTTTAGATCGTCTGGTTTGTTAATATTTATCTTGTAGACAAGATGTAAAAGGAGTCTTCGAATGAACAAAGCGAAATTGGCAGTCAGAGTAATTTTTGGTTTGATGTGGGTGATCTTTGGACTCAATTTCTTTTTCCAGTTTTTGCCCCCACAACCCCCTCCTCCCGAGGACGCGATGAAATTCTTGGGTGGCTTGATGGCGAATCCGTATATGATGCCTTTGATTAAAGGCATCGAGGTCACGGTGGGAGTGTTATTGCTAGTCAACATCGCCGTTCCTTTGGCGTTGGTGGTAATTGCCCCTATAACTGTGAATATCTTTCTTTTTCACTCGGTCTTAGCGCCAGCCGGGGCGGGACTTGCAATTTTGATGGTTGTACTTAATGTGTTCCTAGGGATTGCTTACTTTAATAGTTACAAGCCTCTTTTTAAAAGAGGCTGAGAAAAAAGGAGTTGTTATGATGTATCTCCGTAAATCTGATGAACGAGGTTATGCTGAATTTGGTGGTTGGTTGAAATCTCGCCATACGTTTTCTTTCAGTGATTACTATGATCCTCAATTTATGGGCTTTCGTGATCTTCGTGTGATCAATCAGGATTGGATTGCGAAGGATTCAGGCTTTCCGACCCATCCTCATCGAGACATGGAAATTATCACCTATGTATTGAAAGGCACGGTGGAGCATAAAGACAGCCTGGGTAATATTGGACAAATTCAGGCCGGGGAAATTCAGACGATGCATGCTGGAACAGGCATTCGTCACAGTGAATACAATCCCTCCAAAACGGAAGAGCTTCAACTTTTTCAAATTTGGATTATGCCGGATGTGGCGGGGGCTCAGCCTGGATACACGCAGCAGTCTTTTAATCGGGAGCAGAAGTTAAATCAGTTGAAGCTCTTGGTCTCTAAAGACGGGCGTTTGGGCAGTCAGAAAATTAATCAGGATGTGGATCTTTATGCCTCGGTCCTAGAAGTCGGAAAAGAGCAGGAGTTTGCGATCCGTGCCGAGCGAGGAGCTTGGGTGCAGTTGGCAGAAGGAGAACTTGAGGTGAATGGAAAAGTTCTCAAATCTGGCGACGGTCTGGCGGTTCAGGATGAGAGTCTTTTGAAGATAAAAGCTCTTAAAGAAACTGAGTTTTTATTATTCGATCTTCGTTGAGGCCGTATTTTCCTTTGACGGCGACACTCCCTTTGGTTATCTATAAAGCCAAGTTAGGGAGTAGTCGCTTTCTTTTAAAGATTTGACTTAAGCCGACATACTGAGTGATGAACTCCGGTTTAAGTGCAAGGTTCCCCTTGTTGACGAGACTAACACGAGTGTTTGTTTAACAACGCCGTGTGGTCTCGTTTTCTTTTTGAGCCCTCACGGTTTATCCGAAAAGAGGGTTTTTTCGTGGAAACAGTTTTAAATTCATTTTTATTGGTCGCAGCGACAGAGATGGGAGATAAAACCCAGTTGTTGGCGCTGGTTCTAGCGTCAAAGTATAAAAAGCCTTGGCATGTGATGGCCGGGATTCTTGTCGCGACGATTTTAAATCACGCTTTGGCAGCGTGGGCGGGGGAGTGGATCTCCAACACCGTTCCTGAACAATATCTTAACTGGGCTTTGGCGATCACGTTCTTTGGATTTGCATTGTGGATCCTCATTCCCGATAAAGATGACTCGGATCAGAATGACATGAAGTGGGGAGCATTTTGGACAACCACGGTTCTTTTCTTTTTTGCGGAGATCGGCGATAAGACGCAACTGTCGACTGTGGCATTGGCCGCAAAATATCAAAGCATCATCATGGTGACGTTGGGAACGACTTTGGGAATGCTCTTTGCGGATGGTTTGGCCGTGGTCTTTGGAGAGCGGCTGACCCAAAAGATCCCCATGAAGTGGATCAATCGTGGATCTTCGTTGCTTTACCTGCTTTTTGGCGTGGGCATTTTAATGCGATAACAAAAAAAAGGGAGCTCATGAGAGCTCCCTTTGCATTTTGAATCTTTAAGCCACTATTGGAAGTTCTGAACTTGCGCAATGTAGGGGAGGTTGCGGTAGTAACCTTGGTAATCAAGGCCGTAACCAACAACGAAGTCGTTGGGAATCTTAAAGCCCACGTGATCAATATCGCATTTTACTTTCAGAGCATCCGGTTTTTCAAGAAGTGCGATGGTCGTCAGGCTTTTGGGTTTGCGGGACAAGATCGAATTTTTTAAGTAATTCATCGTCAAACCCGTATCGATAATATCTTCCACCAAAATCACATGGCAGTTTTCAACAGGGCTGGCGAGATCCAAAGTCACTTTCACTTCGCCAGAAGAGGAGGTTCCGCCATGATAAGAGGAAACCCCGAAGAATTCACAAGTGATGTCCGCGTTGATGTTGCGAATAAGGTCTGAGTAGAACATGAAAGAGCCCTTCAATACGCAAACCGCAACAACCTTTTCATTTTTAAATTTTTTAGAAAGAGTTTCGCCCAGCTCTTTAACTTTGTTCTGAATTTGTTCTTCAGTGAGGTAGGGTTTAAGTGAAAGATTTGTCATAGTGATATTTCTCCGTCTCTTACACAAAAGAATTGTTCATAATTTCGCCGAAACCGCCGCCGCCTGGGACGATGTATTGTTTGTCGTTGAGGCCGCGTTCCTGGTCCCAAAATTGGCCGGGAGTCGCCTCTAAAACTGCCTGAGGAGATAGTCCTCGGTCAAGCCTTAAGGCATAGATCACGACGTCCGGGTGCGCCTTGAGTAGATTCTTCAAATACTCGGGCGTCACAATCAGATTCAGGGCGATAAACTTTTTAGCGGGACCGGGGATATGGGTCTTATAGTGATCGATGGCAGTGACCATGGTGTTTCCGGTGGCTCCCATGGGGTCGGGAAAGATGACGTGGGCAT
>JANJTG010000309.1 GCA_024711265.1 Bdellovibrio sp.
AACTTCAGCCTGCGCGGCAAAAGTCGCCAATAACACAGCTACAAACAACGATAGTCTCATAGTCTCTCCTTGCAGATTTTCACTGTTGCACTCTTGCGACCTAGGAGCAACTTTCCACACGTCTCAATTCGCCGAGTCAAAGTGTCGTATAAAAGTTCGTCGCTCCCAAAGAACTTCCCAAAAGTACGCAGACTTAACCCCACAGGCGAAGGAAAATCCTCCAGAAACTGTCGAGGAGATCAACAGAAGAATTATTTTTTAAAAGTGATTGATTTTATAACTCCCAATGTTTCCAAACACTTAGAGTGTCTCACAATGAGACCTTCAAATGAATGAAAAACAATATCAGGCAGTTAGGGCTGATTTCAGTTTTTGGTCCCTTTGAACGAAACTGAATCCATTACGAAGCATGGTGGGGCTCAGGAGGGCAAACCGTATGTTAAATCAAGTTGCACGCAAAGCAGTCATGATGGCTTCCGCTGTGGCAATGTTCGCCGGATGCAACAAGAGCACAGATTCATTCACGCTCTTGAAAGATGGCTCTGATTATAAGCAGCAAGCTGTCTTCGTCCCCAAGAAGATTGACGTCCTCTGGGTGGTCGACAATTCCGGCTCTATGGAGACCTCTCAAAACAGTCTTGCTTCGAATTTTCAATCGTTCATCTATCGTTTTAACCAGCAGAACTATGATTTTCACATGGCCGTGACAACCACAGAAGCTTGGGAAAAACAGTTTAACTCATCAAGCACTAAAGCCCGCATCAAGGATGGTGCGGTTTTACAAAAGACTCCAACCAGAATAGAAACTCATTCCGGCGTGTTTGTTATGGATAAGAACACTCCCGATATGAGCAATGTGTTCTCAACAAATATCAAGCAAGGAACGCTGGGCAACGGTGACGAGCGGGCTTTCGAAAGTTTCAAGCAGACTTTGCTTGATCCTTGGAACGTGGCTTTCCGTCGTGATGACGCCTTTTTGGCGATCATCATTGTCAGCGATGAAGAGGACTTTTCGGGCTCATCATTGACCGCTTTTGAGGACACCTCAAAAAATTATACCGTTCAAAGTTATGTCGACTTCTTGAATACTTACACCAATGCCGCCGTCAACGGTAAAAACTATTCCGTGAACACGATCTATGTTCCCGATGACGCCTGTAAGACGCAACTTTCTACGGATGGTTTTGCTCGCAAAATTTCAAGCCGCCTTCCACAGCTTGCTGATCTCACTGGCGGAGTGAAGGCCTCTTTGTGTTCCAACTTCGGAGAGTCTTTGTCACTCATTTCAGACTCCATCGTACAACTTTCAAGTGTGTTTAAACTTGCGCGTGCCGCCCAAGTCGACACCATCAAAGTCACGGTGGATGGAGTTTCGATTCCGCAGGACGCAACCAATGGCTGGACCTATGATGCCACTGACTTGACCATCACCTTCCACGGAAGTGCGGTGCCCGGAGCTAACGCCAACATTCAAATCGACTATTATCCAACGTCGGTGAAACTATAAAAGGAATTGTATGGGTGGGGTACAAACAGCGACAGTAAATGATCAGTGGTACATCCTTCGTGGGGAAATGAAATACGGTCCCTACGATTACAAGTCCCTGATCACTATGATTCAAAACAGCGAACTCTATGACTACAACTATGTCTGGGCTTCTCATCTTGAAAACTGGACATTGCTTGGCGATCTTCAAGAGTTCTCCAAAGATCGTCTGTGCCGCTTGATTGAAACAAAAGATCACCTGGCCGGCGCTTTTAAAGAGCGTCAATTTCCCCGGGTGAATCTTGAAGTTCCCATCTATGCCCACAACGATCACAGTTTCTTTGACGGCCACACCGTGAGTGTGAGTGAAAACGGAGCGTTGGTTCTTTTAAACGATCCCTTGTTGCTCCCCGGGCAAAAAGTTCTTCTTCATTTCAGATCTTCTGAGGAAAATCCTCAGACCTTCAATGTTCTTTGTGAAATCGTTCGCAAGAACTATTCAAAACAAAGACTCAATGTAAAATCAGGTTTGCATTACGCAGTTCGTTTCCTCCAAGTGCAAGACCAAGGCAAAGCGCAATTAACAAAATGGACACGCGGTGGCGTTTCCAAGGAGGAAACAAATGGCATTCTTAAAGTTCATGAATGATTCCGGCTTTGTCGGCTGGTGTATTCTATTGGTGGGAATCGGTTCTTTAGTTCTTGTTGCAGAACGCGCTCGCGCTCTTTACAAGGACTATGGAATGAATGTCGAAGAGTTCATGGGTAAAATTCAAAACTTGATCTTGGCTAAAAAAGTCGATGAAGCTCTTTTGATGTGCGCCCAGCTTGAGAAAAAACCCTTGGCGGCCGCTTTCAAAACAATCTTGGAAAAAGCGGATCGTGACGACGACACCATTTTCCAAGCGCACGACATCGCCTTGAGTGAAAACATTCCTCTTTATACGAAACGTTTGCACTATCTTTCAATGTTAGCCAACGTCGCCACACTTCTTGGTCTATTGGGTACGATCCACGGTCTGATCCTTTCGTTCCAAGCCGTAGCGACAGCGGACCCAGCTCAAAAGCAAGCTCTTTTGGCACACGGTATTTCGGTCTCAATGTATACGACAGCATTAGGTCTTGCGGTGGCAATTCCCGCAATGGTGTTCTTCTCTTTCTTGACAGCTCGTCAAAATCAACTGATCGAGCAAACATCAGAGAAGTGCTCTAAACTGACCGAGCTTTTAACCAGTGCCCACATCCCGAACCTGACTCGCCAAAACGTGTTCCCGGATCACGTTGTGCCTCCAACTGTGACGCCTCCGTCACCAGGGTCCAAGGCTTCATAACGAAGCCTTTTTCCCGGCGCGGTGGACCTTTATCAAGGATGGGATGATTTATGAGACGCATTCGTAAGATTAAAGTAGATCACAACAGTGAATTCGAATTGGACTTGGCTCCGCTTTTGGCCGTGATGGTGAAGCTGGTGCCCGTTCTGCTGGTTTCTTCTGCCTTCGTACAAATGATGGTGATTGAAACGGAACTGCCTCAGGTCGTGAATGAGGCTATTCAGCGCCAAGATCAACAACAAACTCCAACCAACGTGGCTTTGGAGGTCGATGGCAAAGATGGCATTCGCATCGTCATCACTGAAAAAGGACAAGAAAAGGTCGAGACCATCCCCTTGCGAGATGGCGCGTTTGACTATCCCGGTCTGCATCAAAAGTTGATTGCCGTGAAAAAAGCCCACCCTGAGGTTTTCAAAATCGAACTCAATCCTGATGGCAAAGTTCCTTACAACGAGATCGTCAAGATCATGGATGAGGCCCGCCAAGCTCATGACACCAACGTGAAGTTCCCCGTGTTCGACACCAAACAAGGCAAGAACGTGGAGACCAACTATATGTTTCCAGAAATCATCTTCGCCAACATGATGGAGGGCTAAGAGATGTCACGCCGTCAAAGATACGAACCCAATATTAAAAAGAACTCCACATTCACCCTGAATATCACGTCCATGACGGATATGTTTACCATTATGTTGGTGTTCTTGTTGCAAACTTACTCGACGTCTGAGGTCCAGATTGTTCCTGATAGTAACTTGCGTCTTCCCACGTCCGCCTCCATGGCAAACCCCACGGAAGCGGTTAAAATCTCTTTATCCTCGGAAGCCCTGAAAATTGACCAGACCAAAATCGCTGATGTGAAGAATGCTGATTTTTTGCCGCAGGATCTGGAAGACAAAGATGCAAATTTTATTAAGCCTCTTTTTGAAGAATTAGATAAACTTGCGAAGTCTTCTTCCGATAAAGCTCATATCAAGGAAGGCCGTATTCTTCTTCAGGCAGACAAGGAACTCCCTTACGCCACCCTTCGCAAGGTCATGTACACGGCATCTATGGCAGGCTTTCCTCAGTTAAAACTTGTGACCATGGTCGGAGAATAAGTTTATGTTGCGCACAGTGATTCTACTTCTGGTATTTCATCTGTTTTCTATTTTTTGCTTTGCCGCGGAAAAGAATTCCAAAGGTCTTTTGCCGGAAGTTCGCTTGAATAATGGCAGCGAAGTTGAAAACGACAAGAAGGCCTTTAGCAGCGAGATCATGATCACACGCTCCGAAAATAAAGCTATTGAATCACTTCAAGCTATTATCAAAAAACAAAAAGGCTCCAAAGAGGAGGCAGACCTTTGGTATCGCCTGGCTGAACTCTATATGCGTCGTTCAAAATCAGGCCGCTTCTTTGATCTCCATAAAGACACACCTCTCATGAAACTTTCCCCCTTTCCCGTGCCTAACGAAAAGGGAGCTGATGCCATCAAACGCGCCAGCAAAATTTATACGAAGATTGAACTCGACTTTCCCTCTTTCAAACAGATGGATGCCGTTTTATTTAACAACGCCTTCGCCAATCAACAGATTTCTAACTACAAACAGTCCGAAGCCCTTTATCAAAAACTTCTCACCAGATTCCCCAAGTCCCCTCTGATTGCCGACGGAACTTTGGCGCTCGGGGAACTTCTTTATGATCAAGGTAAGTTCAAGGACGCTCTTGAGCACTTTCTGCGTGTAGAAAAGTTCCCGCAAAGTCGGGTTTATTCCTACGGTATGTACAAGGCGGCTTGGTCTTATTACAATCTCCGCGACAGTGAAAATGGGATTCGAAAGCTCGTGGAGGTAGTCAAAACCAACCCGGCCCTTCAAGATGGTGAAATCCCCACCAATCGTCACAACCTCCGTCGCGAAGCCCTTCGCGATTTAACTATTTTTATTGGCGACTCCTACCCTGCTGATAAGCTCTATTCTTTCTTTGAAGATATCACCAGCGAAGAAGAATTGGGTCAGTCCATGATTGACCTGGCCAAACTCTATGAATCTCACAGCCGTCAAAAAGAAATGAACACCTTTTTGGGTGAATATATTGATAAGCGTTCAACCGGGCCCGATGTCGTTCGCGCTCATCTATTTTTGGTAGAAGCCAACGAAACCCTTAAAAAAAGAGACAAAGTCATTGATCATCTCCAATACTCCAGCGACCTTTGTCGCAAGGATTCTTCCTGGAGACATCTGCAAAAAGCCGATGTCATTCAGGTCTCTTGCGATGAATCCTTCCGTCGCACCAGTCTGGATATGGCAAAAAAATGGTGGGAGATTTGGCTTAAAAACAAACAAAACGTGGCGTTTTCGGATCTCACGCAAAAACTATTTAAACTGATCCTGGATAATGAAGACCCGATGAAACCGGATCTAAAGACCCGTTTTGCCTATGCAGAACTTTTGTTCCAGCTTGAAAAATATGACGAAGCAAGCACTCAATACAAAATGGTCGGCGACAAGTCCACAGAAGAACCCCTTCGTCATGATTCAAATTATGCCGCTCTCTATGCAAAAGAAAAAAGCATCGAAAAGAAGAAGGACTCTCTCAAAGAAGCCGAACGTAAAGATTTGGCGACAAATTATCTGATTAAACACCCGACCGGGAAGTTCGCAACATTGGTGAAATTCAAGGTCGGCCATATCGCTTATGAAGAAAGCAACTATGTCGAAGCGGAAAAGTGGTTAAAGCCTTTGACTCTGCTCAAGGGCGCCGACAACGCCGACATCAAAAAGAAGTCTGAGGATCTTATTTTAGATATCCTCAATATTCGCAAGGACTATGTCGGAATCAAAGACTTCTCAAAACAAGTCCTGGCCTCGACAACGGATGATGCCCGCAAAAAGAACATGAATAAAATCTTGGAAGAAGCTCATTTCACTGAGATCCAAGAATTCGCTAAAACCGGGGATAAAAGTCAGGCTTCTCAGAAGTTGATGGCCTTCGCCAAAGAACACGAAAGCTCAAAACTATCCCAAGATGCCTTGTGGCAAGCTCTGAGTCTTCTTTATGCGGAAGGTAAAGTGTTCGATGCGGCGGAACTGTCATTGAAGTTCGTGAA
>JANJTG010000316.1 GCA_024711265.1 Bdellovibrio sp.
AGGAGGCCGTCCTGACTTGGCTGATCGCGCCCTGGATCGTGTGCAAGCCCCGACGTTACTAATTGTTGGCGGCGACGATGATGTTGTGATCGACTTAAATCGTCAAGCCTATGCACGCCTTCACTGCCCGAAGGAGATTGAGATCGTACCCGGAGCCACACATCTTTTTGAGGAACCAGGGACGCTCGAGCAAGTCGCAGTCCTTGCTTCACGTTGGTTCAGCGAACACCTCACCCATCCACAAGTCCAACCCAGCCCCCATCCTTGATTAGAGACTCGGATGTGCTTCCGGAGGACGTTGGCTCTTTTTAGCTTCTTTTAGAAGTTCCACAACCTCGTCGTCAGTGACCTGATCAAACTCCATAAAAAACTCGCTGACGGCGAAAAAAAATTCGGGTTCATCCAACACCACAAACTCATCCACCAAACCTCTCATACTGTCGGCCGTAGATTGTGCCACAACACCCGCTGCTAAAATGAGTTTCTGCGGACTTTGTGAACGCACCTCATGGATCGCGCCCATAGCCGTGGCTCCGGTTGCGATTCCATCATCCACAATGATGACAATGCGATCTTTACAACGAAGTTCGGGAAGTTGGAATCGCTCTTTCCTTTTCTTCAGGACTTCGACTTGCTTCTTGGCGGCCTCTTGAAGATAGGACTCTTTAATTCCATATTCTTTAATCAGAGGTAGTCGAAAAATTTCGCCCGACAGCCCCACAGAACCAATGGCAAGTTCCTCTTGATGAGGCGCGGGAATCTTGTGGATAAGAACCGCGTTCAGTTCTCCGTTAAGTCCTTCGGCTATAATTCGCGCCATCGGCATGGCCCCTCGGGGAATTCCCAAAACCAGGGGATTTTGATTTTTATATTTCATTAACTTTTTTAGAAGCAACTGGGCGGCTTCATCTCGATTTTTGAAAATCATAGGCCCTCACCTTCTTCCTGTCTGGGCCAAGTCTAATCCCAACCGGACGGAAGGCTCTAATTACATTGGGCTCTTTATGATTAGATCTTTTTAATTATTGTTCAGGCTGATTTCTCATATGGTCCGCTAAATTTAAAAGCGCATGAAGAAGGTCGGATCTCAAAGGCTCTTCGACCTTTAAGTCCTCCACAGCATTCACCATACAGATCATCCACTGATCGCGCTCGGATTTGCCAATTTTAAAAGGCATATGTCGTGCGCGCATTTTAGGGGGCCCGATCTTCTCAATAAACAAATTCGGTCCCCCCAACCAGCCCGATAAAAACATGAAAAGTTTGTCTTCTGACGTCTGAAGATTCTGAGGATGCATAGAGCGAATCCCCTGCGCCTCGGGCAGCGTGTCCATGATTTCATAAAATCGTTTAACCAGCCTGCGAAGGACCTCTTCGCCGCCAAGAAGTTCATAAGGAGTTGGGGATTTGCTCATAGTCACACTCTAGGGTTAGATCTCGTAAAGAAAGCTAAGTTCTTTAGCAAAAAAGGTCAAGGAAGTGAATTCGCCGCAAAGACCTCATTCGAAACAGCTCCCAAGAAACGATGCGCCTTGCCAAAGCAAGCCCATTCATGGTTCATATAACCTCTATGAGTAATGAATCAAAATGCCCTAAATGTAGTTCCGAACATATTTACCAAGACGGCAACCTCTGGATTTGCCCTGAATGCGGTCACGAATGGAGCGTTCACGCTTCGTCCGAAGAGGCTGGTGAGCAGAGCCCTCAAGAAAATGTCATCAAAGACGCCAACGGTAATATCTTGCAAGACGGTGATACCGTCGTCGTGATTAAGGATTTAAAAGTCAAAGGCTCTTCTTCCGTTGTGAAGGTGGGAACAAAAGTTAAAAACATTCGCCTGAGTGATGGCGGCGATGGGCATGATATCTCCTGCAAGATTGATGGCTTTGGAGCAATGAATCTTAAGTCGGAGTTTGTAAAGAAGGCTTAAATTTTTCTCTTGGCTGTGTTTGTAAATCACTCGCAGCCAAGAGAACTTTAATACCAGAACTACATCGTGTAGAAGAACTCCTCTTTCACTATTTTCCCGTTCTTCACTGTGTACAGGCCGACCTCTTCGCCTTTCATTCTCTCGCCCGTCTTCTTGTTAGTCGCATCGAACTTGTAGTGAACCGCAAAACGATCGCCTAAGGGAAAGGGTCCCGCCACCTCCATTGAATGAACGTTCATGGATTGCTCCCAATCCGTATTCTTGCGGCGAATGGCCTCAAGCCCCTCAACATGAGACGGCATCCCTGGCATCGCCATGGGCTCCTCGCTTTGAATTTCAGACGAATAAAGTGTATCGACCGCTTTCATGTTTTGGCCCTTTTTGCAGAGATCTACCAGCTTTTTACCGACCTCGAGAGTTTCTTTTGACGTCTCCATTGTGCTCTCCTTTAGGATTGAAAGATGTTTGAACCCCCATACTGCAATCACTTCCGCCGTGACGGTAGATGTTTGTCGACAGTCGGCATCTCCATCCTCGCTTTCCCAAGTCGAACTTTGTCAGTCTCATCAACCATTTAAGCGTCTCTTGATTAATATTACCCGGATAATATTGACTTTGAATTATATCCGGGTAATATTAATTTTGACGAAAGGCTCTTTATGACTAAAACGGTCCCACACACCCAGCACCCCTTCACAGGGTATCAAAAATTTGTCATCGCCCTGCTGGCGTTCTTGCAGTTCACCATCATTCTGGATTTCATGATCCTTTCACCCTTGGGAGCGATCCTCATGCCGGCACTGAAGATCAATCCGGGTCAGTTTGGAACTGTGGTGTCAGCTTACGCCGTGAGTGCCGCCTTGTCGGGATTATTAACCGCAGGTTTTGCAGATAAATTCGACCGAAAGAAGCTGCTGTTGTTTTTCTACGGTGGCTTTATCGTCGGAACTTTACTTTGTGGCATGGCACCGACCTATGAATTCCTTTTAGGGGCCCGCATTGTCACAGGGCTTTTTGGAGGAGTGATTGGCTCGATCGTTTTTGCCATTATGACAGACCTCTTCCCACTCCACCAACGCGGAAGGGTCATGGGACTTCTGCAGACGGCCTTTGCCGCCAGTCAAGTCTTGGGTCTTCCGGCGGGATTGTATCTTTCGAATGTCTGGGGGTGGCATATGCCCTTCATGATGATTGTCGCAGTCAGTGTTGTTGCGGGATTTTTTATCATCTATTATTTGAAACCCATTGATGAGCATTTGAAGTTACAGGTCGACAAAAAGGCCTACGAACATTTATTGCACACTCTGAACGTACCTCGCTATCTTTTATCCTTTGCCGCAACCGCCCTGCTTTCACTCGGGGGCTTTATGATCATGCCTTTTTCGAGCGCCTTTACCGTGAATAATCTGGGCATTCATCAAGATCAGTTGCCCATGATTTATTTGATCACCGGAGCTGCTTCCATCCTGATCGGCCCCTTGGTGGGACGCGCAAGTGATCGCTTTGGCAAATTCAATACGTTTATCTTTGGCTCCTTGCTGGGCATGGTGATGGTCGTTGTCTATACGCACTTAGGAATCACTCCTTTGCCTATGGTGATTTTGGTGAACACCATGATGTTCATTGGAATTTTCTCGCGCATGATCCCTTCGCAAGCTTTGATGTCGGCCATTCCGTCGGCTGCGAATCGGGGTGCATTTATGTCCGTAGGGGCTTCTTTGCAACAGTTGGCCGGAGGTATTGGCTCGGCCGTAGCTGGTATGATCGTCGTTCAAGGAAGCAACGGGATGATTCAGCACTTTGAAGTCGTCGGTTATGTGATGTGCGGACTTTCCCTCATCACACTGGTGATGATGTATTATATCAATCGCTTTGCCCACCAACCGCCACCCACGAATGGAAACCAGGAGGCCTTGCATGGAGCCTAAAGCCGATCGCCAATACACCGCCTTTGCAGATTCTAAGAAGATCGCCCGTGGAGATGCCATCGAGGTGGCCACAAAAGTAAAAAATATTCTTAAGAACGATCCCAAAACACAGGTTCTGATTTTTGATAACCTCACCAGCAATCAGATCGAAATTGATTTTCGCGGAACCTCTGAAAATGTGATTCGTCGCCTCGAAGAGCTCTTCCTTGAGGCTGATATCACCAAAAAGTCAGGCCCGGGCCGTCCTAAACTTGGTGTCACCGCCAAAGAGGTGACTCTTCTTCCTGATCATTGGGAATGGCTGGCGCGCCAACCCGGCGGCGCCTCTGTCACTTTGCGCCGCCTGGTTGAGGATGCCAAAAAGAAGAACCAGGCCAAGGATCTTCTTCGCCAAGCTCAAGAAGCAACTCACAAGTTCATGACTGCAATGGCGGGGGATCTTCCTCAATATGAAGAAGCTTTGCGTGCGCTTTACGCCGGTGAAGCCAAGAAGTTTGAAAAGATGATTGCGGAGTGGCCCAAGGATATTCGCGAGCATGTGTGGGTGTTGGCAGAGAAGGCTTTATGTCGGTAGATTTCTCAGTCGTGTCTCATAATAATACATAAACTTTTATTTGTTTTTTCCGATAATAGTCAAAATATTTGGAGAAAACATGAAGCTCTTCCTATCGCAACAAAAAATTCAGCAAACGTTCGAAACGCTCCTAGGCTTAATTGATGGAATATGTGCAGATAATACAATTAAATCTTCGGAAATTAACGCCCTTAAATCTTGGGTCGAGATGCACGAATACCTCAAATACAGATCTCCATTCAATGAGATCATAAAAATAGTCAAGCCTGCTATTACCGACGGCATATTAACCAACGAAGAAATTAAAGATATTAGATATGTTTGCGTGAACGTTCTGAAGAACTACAATGCATTCGACATTGGACGCCTACATGGACTTGCATCAGGAATTGCATCTGACGGTGATCTAAATGAACTTGAATGGAACACACTCAAGATCTGGCTACGAGAAAGTTCATATCTAAAAGGGTCTTGGCCTTATGATGAAATCAATACTCTTGTAACAAAACACCAAAGAGCAGAAGCTCTTTCCATTCAGGAGAAAGAAATTGTCATCTACTACTTCAATGATTTTTGTGGACTCAATAAAAACCTCTCACTCACCCATCCCCTTAACGAACCAAATATGCCAATAACCGGCATTTGCGCAATTTGCCCAGAAGTTGAAGTGTTTGAAAAAGTTTTCTGTCTCACCGGCGAATCCAGAAAGTATCCACGCAAAGAAATAGCCGACAAAATTATCGAATACGGAGGCTCATACAAAAATGACGTATCTGGTTTAGTTGACTACCTAGTAGTTTGCTCCGAAGGAAGTCCTATGTGGATATACTCCTGTTACGGAAGGAAAGTTGAAGCTGCCATAGCTATGAGAAAAGAAGGACACCGAATCCAAATAATTCATGAATTTGATCTTTGGGACTACTTTGAGGATGTCGCATAACCAAACTCAACAGGAACAAGACTTATGGCGAAGCCTAGAATTTTTGTCAGTTCTACATACTACGATCTGAGACATGTTCGCGACAACCTGCAAGAATTTATAAACGGAATGGGATACGAACACGTCCTATTTGAGCTAGGCGATATCTTCTTCAAGCCAGTTGAAAATGTCGACTAATCTTGATATAGAGAAATAGCAAGTTGCGACATCTTTGTAATGATTATCGGCGGCCGCTATGGCTCCTTAGCAAATCATGAGAAATCAAATACCAAAAATGAAATTGAGGGCTTCTATGAAAAGTATAACTCCGTATGTAAAAAGGAATTTGAGACAGCCCACTCTAAACAACTCTCCAGATTTCTATTTGTGGAACAAGCTGTATTTAACGAGTACGAAACCTACAAAAGAAATCGCGACAATAGATCAATAACATATGCTCACGTAGATTCAATAAATGTATTTCTATTCCTAGAGGAAATTCTGGAAGAAAATAATATTTTTCTTAAGACATTTTCCAAATACGAAGATATTGAAAGCTGGCTCAAAGAACAAGGGGCCGGTTTTTTTAAAGAGCTACTTGTTAAGTCGAAGGAATCAAAAACAGTTGCAGATTTATCCAATAAGATTGACGAGCTAAATACTGTGACGAACATCCTAAAAGACTATTCGGAGGCAATTGCAAAAAAAGTAGAGGTCGAGAATGCACAACAACTCATTAAATCTGCAGATGAAAAAATCGAGGCACTAAAAATGGAGCTTCTTTTCAATGAACCCATGGTACAGTACTTTAGAAAGTGCTTTGTTGACGAAGAAAAGAAATTACACTCCAAGACACTTTTCAATGCTTTTCAAAGCGCGATCTCGGTGAACGAACTCCTAAAGAACATAGACGCCCCAGCTAGCTTAGTAACGGCTGTCAGTGAGAAGCAGGAA
>JANJTG010000540.1 GCA_024711265.1 Bdellovibrio sp.
CGTCGGCGGTGATGGCCAGGGTGATCGGCACCCCCTGGCCCTCCTCTTTCTTCTCCAGCGCCGCGTCGGGGAGCTTGACCACCACTTTGTGCGCCATCAGCGGTGCGGTGATCATGAAGATGATCAGCAGCACCAGCATCACGTCCACGAGGGGCGTGACGTTGATGTCGGCCATCGGGCCGCCACCGGAGTGGGAGGAAAAAGCCATGCCTGCGGCTCCTGGTCAGTGCGTGTGCGCGACTTAGCGCTTGGCCGGCGCGTCGCCGACGCGCGAACCGGTGGCGAAGAAGTCGTGCAGGTCGTGCGCGAAGGTGTCGAACTTGGCGTAGGTGTTGCGGTTCGAGCGGTTGAAGGCGTTGTAGGCCAGCACCGCCGGGATCGCGACGAACAGACCGAACGCGGTCATGATCAGCGCCTCGCCCACCGGGCCGGCGACGGCGTCGATGGAAGCCTGGCCGGTGGCGCCGATGCGGATCAGGGCGCCGTAGATGCCCCACACGGTGCCGAGCAGGCCGACGAACGGAGCGGTCGCGCCGACGGTGGCCAGCCAGGTCATGCCGTTCTCGAGCTTGGCGCTCTCGCGGGTCACGGCCTGGCGCAGGGCGCGGTCGATGAACTCGGAGCGGTTCAGGGCGTCGACCAGGCGGCTGCCTTCATGGCGCTGGTGGTGCGCGGCGGCCTGGGCGCAGTCGAGCGCGATCTTGGAGAACGGCTCGTTGGCCGGCTGCTCTTCCATGAAGCGGATCGCGTCCTGGGCGTTCGGGGTCTCCCAGAAGGTGCGGACCACGTGGTCGGCGCGGTTGGCGACGACGGTGTTCTTGATGAAGTTGACCACCGTGTACCACCAGGAGCCGAACGACATCACGACCAGCATGAGGAAGACGACCCAGGACACGGCGAATTCGCCGGGGGCGGCCAGCATTTCCTTGAACAGGTGGGAGAAGCCCATCTGGGTCAGGGCTTCGGCGTTGTTGGCAGCGCCGCCGGCGGCGGCCGGCGCGGCAGCGGCGACGGTGAGGAGGATGTCCTG
>JANJTG010000030.1 GCA_024711265.1 Bdellovibrio sp.
TACAAATCATCCACTGTGGTGTCTTGAGTTCTCTTCACCGCACGTTCGTAGTTTTTAGCTACATTTTTCTTGGCTTCGTCCAACTTCATGTCTGTCGCCAAGTAGTTTCCGATTTGGAATTGGATGTATTTCTTTAAATACTCATTGGCCTCACTGCCATCCTTAGGCCATGCTTTTTTCTCAGGATCAAAAGTGAACTCCGTCGTTGCATCAAACTTAAAATCTTTTCCAAGATAAGTTTTGGCAAAAGCCGCACGATCTTTCACTCTCTCTAGCACAATCTTTTGCGTTTGATCCAGGAAACTGCAATCGCGATTTTTTGTTTTCTCAAAAACATTTCCACTGATTTTTTTAATTTGATCTACGTCGGCTTGAGTTAAATAAATTTTTGAAGGATCCAATCTTTTGAGATACTGATCAACCACACGAGTCTGTAAATCCGCATCACGATTAGAGTACTTAACGTGATTCGCCAAGAAGCCTTGCTCAATGACTGTAAGATAACGGCACTCTAAACCCTCTTTCAATTGGGCAGATGCCAGTGACGAGATTGCCAATGAGCCGGCAATAATGAAACCTTTAACACCTCTAGAGAATGAACTCATGATGATCCTTCCGTGTCCGCGCCCCCTCTGGGAGCCATCGTGATTTCATTAGATTATCAAAGATTTATCAGAGAGCATTCAATTTATGAAGCTCGTCATAAATTAGGACGTGGAAAAGTCCCTATGACTTTCGTCGATCTTCTTCAAAAAAGGAAAGTTGTGAGAGGCTCTCTACTTTGTCCGCACGCAAGCCCCCCGCCTTAACTTCATGTTTTACGAAACTTCCATGTTGAGTTTCGATCATAAAGAAGGACATCTCAGGGTACCTCGCCTTAAGTCGAGTCATCTCCTCAAGGATAAGCTGGATATTTTTAGGATCGTCATCAGACATTCCAAATCGATGATGCGGATTGTAGCCATAAACCTCTATGGCCTTTTCCACACTCGCTCGAATGGCCCGTTGCTTCAACTCGGCGGTTCCTTCTTTAAACTCAGGATCCCCTAACTGCACACGGGTCTCTTTGTGGCTTACTGGGTAGACACTCAGATAGTTGGGCTCTAAAGGCAGAACTTTATTTTGAACAAACACCCGGATTCCATCTTTGAGGGTTTCCGGATGATGCCCACGAGCGGTGATTACCGAAAGAGGCCGTTGATTGAAAGCGGCATGATAGAAACATTCCCAAGACGGTCCCTTCCACTGAAAATCCGCGAACCCCAAAGCCTCAGCAACGTCTTGAACAAAAACCTGTTTCTTGCCTTGCAGCTTTGCCAAATCATCAATGTGATGATCGCGAAAGTTTCGAAAGGTGCCGGTCATATCGCAGTAATCAATATCAAACTCTGCATACAAACCGGATTTACCAATGGATTGGTGGTATTGAGCAAAATCTCCGCTGGAAATCTGCACTTCACGACGATCTTTTTTATGGAAAAGAATCAGGGGGGTAGTAAGAAAGGCAATGTTATCGTCGAAATCAAAAAAATAGAAACTGCGCCCACCTTTATCGAAGTTTCGATCCTTCTCGGGTGCACGATTGATTCCTAACTCCAACTGTCCCTTACGGGGACTGTCGCTCATAACAACTCCACTTTCTAACTAAAGTTGGAGTAAATTTAACAAAGAATCCCCCTCTGGAAAAGGGGGATGAACAAATTACTTTTTCTTCTTACGAGTGACTACTTTTTTGACACCCAGGGCTTCCGCTTTTTCTTTCGCGGTCCCCGCCTTCTTCAGACTTTTCTTCGGGGCGGCTTTCGCAGAAGCTCCCTTGGCTTTTCCCTTCGCCTTGGTTCCGCCCTTTTCATTGATCAGGGCCACGGCTTGTTCCAAGGTCACAGTTTCAGGAGTTGCTCCCTCAGGAAGGGACACATTCACTTTTCCGCTCTTAATGTAGGGTCCATAAGGTCCGTTATAAACTTGAATCGCTTCACCAGAGTCGGGATGCGCCCCCAACTCTTTCAAAGGAGCGGCTTTGCCACGGCCTTTTTTAGGCTGACTCAGCATCTCGATGGCTCTCTCAAGAGTGATCGTAAAAATGCTTTCCCCTTTGGGAATCGAACGATAATCCCCCTCATGAACCACGAAAGGACCAAATCGGCCTAAGCCTGCCTTGATATCCTTACCTGTGCCGGGATGTTTTCCCAGAGTTTTCGGCAAGGACAGAAGATCCAAAGCCATTTGCAAATCAACTTGCTCAGGTTGAACCCCCGGAGGCAACGAAGCCCGCTTAGGCTTGTCGTTCTCTGGAGACACGTCTCCCAATTGTACATACGGGCCATAACGACCACTTAAAACATAAATAGGCTCATCCGTTTTCGGATCTTTTCCTAAGGCGTCTGCTCCATTGATTTTTTGATCAATCAATTTTTCAGCAATCTCAGGAGTGATATCCGCTGGAGACTCATTGTCAGGCAAGGACGCGCTGACATCTTCTCCATCCCGTTTTGCTGTGAGATAAGCGCCATAACGTCCCACATGGAACTTATATTTATCCATGCCTTCCAACGTCATTGTACGGGCATCATCGGGATCAATTTTTTCTTCTTGAGCGTCTACACGTGCGCGCAACCCCTTTGGCCCCTTGTAAATGGAAGCCAAATATTTTTCCCAATCCAAATCACCGTCGGCGATATTATCCAGGCTTTGCTCCATTTCAGAGGTAAAGCCCAAGTCCACATATTCAGAAAGATAGTTACTTAAAAGTTTTGAAACGATCATCGCCGTAAAGGTGGGCACCAACGCCGTTCCACTCTTACGCACATAACCGCGATCAATGATTGTTCCGATAACAGAAGCGTACGTCGAAGGACGACCGATACCTTCTTTTTCCATCGTTTGCACGAGGCTGGCTTCCGTATAACGCGCAGGAGGTTTTGTTTCATGAGATGTCGGATCTAACTTCGCGCACTTCACAGCGTCTTTCACTTTCAACGCCGGCAAACGCACTTCTCGTTCCGCCAAATCCGCTTCCGGATCATCGCTGCCTTCCACGTAGGCGCGCAAGAAACCCGGGAACTCAATGGTCATCCCGGAAGCACCAAAAAGGGCGTCACCCACTTGAATCTTGGCGCTGACTTGTTTCTGACGGGCATCAACCATTTGCGAAGCAATAGTTCGTTTCCAAATCAAATCATAAAGACGGAACTGAGTTCCGGTCAGCCCCGTTTCATCTGGATCCATAAACTGATTTCCAGCGGGACGAATCGCTTCATGGGCCTCTTGGGCGCCCTTCACTTTTTTCGCGGCATAGTTGCGCGGTTGAGGCGTCAGATACTCTTTTCCATACTTACTTTGAATACAGTCGCGAGACGCCGTGATTGCCTCATTCGATAAAAAAGTTGAATCTGTACGCATGTAGGTGATGAAACCTTGTTCGTACAACTTTTGAGCGACCTGCATGGTCTCACGCGAACTCAAGCCCAACTTACGATTGGCCTCTTGTTGCAAAGTCGACGTGATAAACGGAGGAGCGGGTTTTCTGAATGTGGGCTTTTCTTCCACATCTGTCACTGCCCAATTTCCTGACTTGAGATCTTTAGCAAGACCCGAAGCCGTCTTTTCATCAAGCACCAAAACGTCTTTGCCTGCGGTCAATTGACCGGTTAAACCATCAAAGTCTTTTCCGGTCGCAACACGTTGATTTTTGTACTGCTGAAGACGGGACTCAAAGTTCACGCCATCCTTAGAAAGCTCCGCCAAAACGCCCCAGTAAGAGGACTTTTTAAAACGAATGCGCTCAAGTTCTCTTTCCGCAATCAAACGCACAGCCACAGACTGTACACGCCCGGCCGACAATCCATAAGCGACCTTCTTCCACAAAAGCGGAGAAATCGTGTAACCCACCAAACGATCCAAAATACGGCGAGCCTCTTGGGCGCGCACCAAGTTCAAATCAATTTCACGGGTGTCCTTCAACGCTTTCTGAATCGCTTCTTTGGTGATCTCATGGAACACCATTCGTTTGGTCGGAACCTTAGGCTTAAGCACCTCTAATAAATGCCAACTGATCGACTCCCCTTCGCGGTCTTCGTCCGTCGCGAGGTAAAGCTCTGAGGCCTCTTCAAGTTTGTCTTTGAGGTTCTTCACCACTTTGGTTTTATCTTTGGGAACACAGTACAGAGGTTCAAAGTTTTTATCGACATTCACGCCGAGCTGCGCCCACTTTTCTTTTTTTACTTTTTCAGGAATGTCCTTCGCCGACTGTGGAAGATCGCGGATATGTCCCATGCAGGACTCCACCACATAATCCTTCCCCAAGAACTTACGAATCGTCTTTGCCTTTGTGGGAGACTCCACAACGACCAATTTGATTCCATCAGATGCGTCACTTTTTTTAGCCATGATAAGTCCTTATTCGAACTCGCCCAAAGTCTATGGCGTAGCCCGTACTATATATATAGACAAAAAATGAAGGTGATTGCCTTAAGGTGCAAGTCTAATTTTTAACAAGCCGTACCAAAGGACTCGGACATCTCTTCATACTTTTTGGTCTCAAAGCGCTTTTTCCGGTAAGTTTATAGTATGAAATACATCTCTGAGTTCTCCGCTTCTTTGCGTTTTCTTCTTACGGACATCGACGACACTTTGACTGATGAAGGGCACCTAGGTCCTGAAGCTTACGAGGCTTTATGGAAACTTTCACGTTCTGGCATCCACGTTATTCCCGTCACCGGTCGTCCTGCGGGTTGGTGTGAGATGATCGCACGAGTTTGGCCCGTGAGTGGCATCGTTGGAGAAAACGGCGGCTTTTACTTCCGCTATCACAACAAAAAAATGCACCGACATTTCTTCTTTGATGAAAAGACGCAAAAAGAAAATCGCACAAAACTTCAGCAACTCGAAAAAGAAATCCTTCAAAAGGTTCCGGGATGCGATCTGGCCAGCGATCAGTTTTGTCGCTTGATGGATCTCGCGATTGATTTCTGCGAAGACGTGCCGGCGCTTCCTCGCAGCGAAGTGCAAAAAATTGTTTCCATTTTTGAGGCCCATGGCGCCCAAGCCAAAGTCAGCTCCATTCACGTCAATGGCTGGTTTGGCAGTTACGACAAACTGACCATGTCCCTCCGCTTCTTAGAAAGGGAGTTTGGAGTCAGTGCGGAAGAAGCTAAAAAAGTATGTGGTTTTAGTGGCGATTCTCCCAATGACGAGCCCATGTTTCATTACTTCCCCCATAGTTTTGCCGTCGCCAACATTCAAAACTTCATCGACCAGATCAAGAGTAAACCCGCTTACGTCACCCGCCAGCGCGGGGGCCTTGGCTTCACGGAAATTGCGGCGGCCATCCTCAAATAAGGCGTCTCCTCCCCCGGGGTCTGTAAAGAGACTGCACACGAAAGTTTACATCTCCCGAGGCCCACATTGAGTTCTCGAAGAGATCGCCCTATAGTAGCAGCCACGAATCGAGGATTTTATGAAGGCGTCCCTCTTCACCCTCTTAATTATTTCTTTGTTTTTTATCGCCCGTCCTACTTACTCCCAAGAGCTTTCGGACTTTGAAAATAGTTGCGAGAGCTACTACGACATCGAAAACAGTCTTCGCTGTGGATATCAATCGTACATAAGAAAATTTGCCTTACCTTACTGCCAGGAATATCTCCGAAGACATGATTCTTTCTCTCCGAACGGCCAAGTGGTTCTCAAAAGTATCCGCGCCTGCCTTCAACAAGAACTTCTCTTCAATCTTGCCGAAAACCCAAATTTCGACTGCGAAAATATTCGATCCATCGGAATCCGCTCTCACTACAAGTGCTACATTGAGGCTGGATTTTGCAGCCTCTCGAATCAAGATCTGTTTTTGGTGATGTGGATTGCAAAAAGACAGGTGTTCAATGCCGAAATCATGAGCACCTTCCTTGACGTGATTTCATACTGCAGAAGTCGCCCTCAACCTTAAAAAGAGTCTTTTTGCGAAGAGCTCTGAAGAGTCTTCGGAAACCAAGGGATAAACATTGAAGTTCTTTCCTGATAAAGTCGATACTCTTCACCCCGCTTCTTTAAAGCCTGAGCCTCCGATGGCGGAACTCCCGTGACCTTCAAAAGAAGCATCAGAATCACGAAAGGCGCATAGATCGTATAAAAAGCGCCGTCCGTTCCCAACGCCATTATAAAGAAACCCCACCAGACCGCACTTTCAAAAAAGTAATTGGGATGACGAGAGTACTTCCACAATCCCACATCACAAGTCTTCTGTTTATTAGTCGGGTCTGATTTAAACTTCTCCATCTGAGCATCCGCAAGAGCTTCACCCATCACGGACAATAAAACTAGGACGAAACCACACATCTCCCATAGACTTAACCTGGGAGAGGGATTCAAACTGATTTCAATAAATGGAGTGGCAAGTAGGACCACACTGAGCCCCTGATACTGAAAGAATAGAAAGAATCTTAGAGCAGCGTGATTTCCATAATCTCCCCGTAAGGCTCGATATCGCTCATCCTCTACAGGATGATGAGACAAAGTCCTCTTTCCCAAGTAGAACGCCAATCGCAAACTCCAAAGAGCTACTGTCAAAAGAAGAAGAGCTTTACGGACTCCCCATCCCGGAGCACCAAAAAAACACAAAACCGCCACTAAAAAAAAGGAACCCGCCCACACCGCATCGACTACGCCATAGTTATTCCACTTTTTTGCGAATCGCCAAGTCATCGCCATCACCAAGGACATCGCTCCCAACAAAACCAATAACAATAAGACAAAAGGGCTCAAGTTATTCACCAGATAGTCTCCTCTACTTTTCTAAGAGGTAGTGCCCAACATTGATTCTCTCTGCTCGGAACGCGCCCTCGCAGTATTCAAGGTAAAGCCGCCATAAACGCATAAACTTATCATCAAATCCCATCTTAGCCACATCCTCTTGGACCTCCGTGAAGTTGTTGAGCCAATAACGAAGTGTGTTCGCGTAAGAAACTCCAAACTCAAAAGGTTTTTCTAACCTCATGCCATGGCGATCGCCGTATTCCCTAAAAACCTCCGGCGCCAGTAACATTCCTCCTGGGAAAACATAACGTTGAATGAAGTCCGTTTTACTGCGGTAGGAATTGAAGTACTAATCCTGAATGGTAATCGACTGAATCATGGCACTTCCACCTGATTTTAAAGAAGCGGACACCTTTCCAAAAAACGAATCCCAATATCTTTCACCTACAGCTTCGATCATCTCGATAGAAACAATCTTATCAAAACGCCCTTCAATATCGCGATAGTCCTGCTGTCGCAAATCAACACTTCCGGTCAATCCTCGATTTTTTATCAATTCAGTGTTGTAGCGAGCCTGCGCGGGAGAGTTCATAACAGCGGTCACCTTACACCCCGTCTTTTCCACCGCTCGACTGAAAAAACCTCCCCACCCACAGCCAATCTCCAGAACATGATCTCTTGCCGTGATATTCAGGGACTCAATAATACGGTCATACTTTGCGTATTGAGCCTCCTGCAAAGTTTCCTGTCCCGTTTGGAATATGGCCGATGAGTACGTCATCGTCTGATCCAACCACAATCGGTAAAAATCGTTCCCCAGATCGTAGTGGGCCATAATGTTCTTTTTAGCCCCCCGACGATTGTTGATGGTGAAAAGTCGACGCATCCGATCCAACAAGGTCCCAAACCAGGTTCCATACAAAGCTTGTTCCATATAACGCTCGTTACGACAGGCCCACTCAACCAAAGCAGCCATATCACTTACAACGAGATCTCCCTCAATAATGGCTTCGGCCAGCCCAAGATCTCGTTTACTAAAGAGGTTATCAAATACTTCCCAGCTCATCGCCTGCACCCGAATATGCGGATGTCCTTCACCAAAAGAATCAAGAGTCCCATCGGGAAATGTGACCTCAACAGTCCCCCCTTGAGTTCTTTTTAAGAGTCTGAACAGCATTTGTGATTTAAAAGATAAACTCTTCATGAACTGATCTCCTTGCCAGGGGGCTGGGGTTTTGAATAGAACTTGTTTTTTTTGAACCATAACTTCACGGCCTGCCAATGAATTCGCAGAACCACCAGAGGTGTCATCCAACCATAGGAAAACAAAAGTCGAAGAGGAGAGATCTTCTCGATGGGAGTAAAAATTCCTTCAACCCAAGTCGCCAAACGCAAGTCATCTTGTGGGCCGAAATATGAAATATCCACCCGAGATTTATCCTGCTGAAGATTGAAGCGAAAACAATAGTATCCTTCCACGGGAAAGAAGGGGCTGACATGAAATACCTTTTCCGCGCGAATCCATTCTGAGCTTTCGATGGGTCGCCCCTTGTGGATCCAATAGAAATGTTTTTCCCCGAACGTATTATTTACCTCACAGAGAACCGCATCCAGAATTCCATTCTTTTTACAGAACCAAAAACTTACGGGATTAAACACATAACCAAACATCCGTGGAAACGTCTGCAGCCAAATATCGTCTGCCTGATAAGAACACTCGGTTTTAAGAAACTGGCGGATTGAATGATTTAAGGAACCAACCTCATTCCTTAAGTAGTCCTGAGGTCTCAGATTTAAATACCCAAAAAATCTTTTCTTAAAAAAAGAGCGTAGTGAGCTTTCTTCCTGCACAGAAATAACCAAAGTAAAAACAGGATAGTGAAAGGCGTTTCGTCGAGATCCCTGTCTCACATGCCCCACTGAGCCTTCTGACACATAGGCTTGAATCATAAAGCCCCCCATGGAGGATTAATGCCAAAGTGCTCTCCCACTTTAACCGCACTCAAAAGGCCATCTTCATGAAAGCCGTAGCGAGTCCAGGCTCCGGCAAAATAAACACCACCAACCCCCTGGATGTTTGGCAATTCTCCTTGGGCCGCGATGGCCTGCTTATTGAACTGAGGATGTTCATAGTGAAACTCCCTCAGAACATTATTCACTTGAGTTTGAGGATTCAGCGTGACGAAGTAGTTCTTATTTGTTGGCAGCGGCTGAAGCTTGTTGATGAAGTACGTCAAAGACACCGCCGGAGCATCAAAATACTCCGCCGCACTAAAGACATTCCACGAAGACCAACACTTTTTAATCTGAGGCATAAGTCCCTCATCATGATGAAGAAGCGTCCTATTACCGCGAGTCTCTATCGCCGACAAAATGTCTCTTTCTTTGGTATTCTCAGTCTTTAAAATCCTCAAGGTCACTGGAGCATGTGTGGCAAAAACCACCTTGTCGAAAATCAAAGTCTCTCCACCCACCCGTAAAGAAATCTTTCCATCTCGGCGTTCCACACTGTGCACCGGAGTGCCTACGTGGATATGCGGGATTCTTTCAGCGACTCTTTTGACATATTCGATAGAACCATTTTTTACGGTCCGCCAAATGGGTCGATCATTGATTTGCAACAGACGGTGATTGATAAAAAAGGCAATGAAAGTTTCAGCGGGGAACTCCTCCATTTTCATTTCTGGAGTCGACCAAATAGCCGCCCCAATGGGCATCAAATAGTCTCGACGAAACTGAAGTCCGTACTGGCGATATTCAAGAAGTTGCCCCAGGGTCCAGGCATTCTGTCGACTTAGGCGAAGATTTTCCTCTGATTCCCGGTCAAAGCGAAGAATATCAAAAATCATTCCCAAAAAACCAGGCTTGAGCAAATTTCGTCTTTGCGCAAAGACAGTGTCCAAATTCGTTCCCGCCCACTCCAGGTCCTTGTGCCCTGCTCGAATCGCCAAAGACATATTCGAGGCCACGGTGTCTACCCCCAAGGTCTTAAAAAAATTAGTCAGATGGGGATAGGTCAGCTCGTTATAAACCAAAAATCCAGTATCAACAGGAACTCGACGATCTTCTTCCTTCATGATTACCGTATTTGCGTGACCACCCAGTCGTGACTCTGACTCAAAAAGATGCACCTCGTGCTTTTGGCTCAAAATCCACGCTGCCCCAAGACCACTGATTCCGGCTCCGACGATTGCAATTTTCATATATCACCCCTTGATGGCTTGTGCTTCTTACTTGAGACACAGCATATTGTATAGATTTTTCTATACAAATAAAAGATCTGACGATAGACTTTTTTCATGAAAAAAGAATCCAAGGAATCCTTTTCAATCAGACAAGTTATTGAACTTACGGGAGTTTCAGAGTTTACCTTGCGTGGCTGGGAAAACCGTTACAAGGCCTTTTCGCCGCAAAGAACTGAGACAGGGCGCAGAAAATATACCATCTTAGACATCCAAAAAGCTCGTCTTCTTCAAGAATTAGTCACAAAAGGGTATCGAATTGGGGATATTGCTCACTTATCTGTTCCTGAATTGGAGCGCTGGGCCCCTACGCACGAGCTTTCAACACCTCCCTCGAAGTCTCTACCGAAGGCCTCGGTGATTTCCAAGATCATAGACCTCGCCAACGCCTTTCGATGGATGGAAGCTCAAGATCTCTTAAGGAAAAAAAGAAAAGATTTAGACACTATCCCCTATATCACAGAACTGATTGTCCCACTGATCGGCGAGGTAGGCTATCTCGTAGGTCAGGGGCAGTTTACGGTTGCTCAAGAACATATTCTTTCGGCGTTGATTAAAGACCAACTGATTCTCTCTCGTGTTGAAAACAAAAAAACCAAATCCAAATCGAAAATCATCATGACCAGCCCCGATGGGGACCTTCACGACATGGGTTTGGTCATTTCCTCGACACTTTCGAATCACAAAGGCATATACACACTTTTTCTGGGCCCCAGTACTCCCAAAAAGGATCTCTGTGAAACAGCTCTTCGCTATGGCGCGACTCACATTGTACTTTCCAGCACGGTGTCGGAAAAAGAAGGGGCTAAAGAAAGCCTCTATAGCTACATCAACTTCCTGGATCGCAACCTTCCTAAAAGAATTTCCTTCCTGGTCGCGGGTCGCAACACCCAGAATTTCTCTCTTCAATTGGAGCGAAAGCTTCAAGTTGTCAGCTCCATTGACGAATTTCTTAAATTTCTGAGCGCTCTTGCCTAGAGCGCTCGTCTCATATCGAGAATCTATTTCTTCCTCATAACCAAGAAATA
>JANJTG010000367.1 GCA_024711265.1 Bdellovibrio sp.
ACGCTGCGCAAGGCCGGCCCTCTGCAAGCCCCTCAGGCCCAACAGTGGCTGGAGGGAACGAACCTTACTGCCCAGCCGCCGGGCGCCTCACCGACGACCGTGCGCGCCCGGCTGCGCCTGAAAGATGCATCACCAGAGGGACAATCCCTGGTTGTGGTGCTGGTCAGCGAAAATGGCGGCTTTTCCATTGCCGATCAAATGATGGATTCCGGCTGGACCGAACGCTGAGGCCTTGTTGTAGAGCCTCCTACCGCCCCTGACAGACCCTCCACTTCCATGCGCCTACGCAACTCCTCGACTGGCCGAAAGCACCAGGTCGTCCTTTCCCTGACACCATGCAGCTTGGATCTGCTGCACCTCCAGCGCGGCCTTTTAGGCTGGCAACGTGTGCACCAGGCCGCCATAGCTCTGCCTGTAGGCGAAACCTCCCTGCAACAGGTCGCAATTCATTTACAACAATGTGCGGCGACGTGGAAGATTCCTTCCGGTACGCGCATTCACTGGGTACTGGCAAGCGACATTCTGGGTATCCTGTCGCCTACAGGAACGTCCGCACCCGTCGGCGGCGCCGTCCTTCCTTTTGCCGCCACCGATACCCGTACACAGCCAGATCAATTTGCCGCCAGTGACAATCCTTCGCTACTGTGGATCCACAAGGACTGGCTGGCCGAGATTGAACGCATCAGTGAGCAATCGGGGCTGGAATTGACCGAGGTGTTTGCGCGGGCCCAGATCTTTCAGCACCAAGCGGCACGGTTTACTGGACCCGCGAAGGTTGTACTAGAGAACCATGGCCCAGAAATATTCCTGCACATCTACGGAGGCAATGGCATGGTCTTGCGCTCCACGGTGCTCGATACGTCTGACGACACTGCGATGCATGCGCGATTGGTTTCCGAGCTAGCTGCACTGGGCACCATGGTTGCAAGCGAGGGGAAACCACTGGTGCCCATATTGGCAGCGGTGTCCTCGGGCAACTCGACTGCAGAATGGCCAGGTTTCTCCACCTACACCCAATCCCCTGCACCACAAGCCGATCTACTAGAAAAGCTCTGGCGCTCCGAACTGGAAGGCATCGTGGTGCGGCCCAGCCATGAGGACCTCAAGCGGCAGATCCAATGGATGAGCGTGGCGATAGGCGTAGCGGGGCTAGCATTTTTGGGAACGATGTTTTGGCATGACGGACGGCTACAACAAGAAATTGATGCAGGTTTGGAACAAGCCCGCAAGGAGCGCCCGAAGGTAGAGGCCGCCAAGACATTGAAGGCCCGCACTCTCTATATGGCAGACGCTGTGGAGGCTGCACGCGCAGTTCGCGAAAATACGGCTGCCATGACCGGGCTGGCCTGGGCACTCGCACAGTTTCCCC
>JANJTG010000038.1 GCA_024711265.1 Bdellovibrio sp.
AGCGCCCCATACCCTCTAAAGCCTGAGCTTCTCCCATTCGGGCCGAGTGAAAGAATACGGACTGAGGATGACGCCACTGAAAATCACGAAACAAAACACGAGCTTCTTCAAAGCGCGCCAAGGCCAAGAACTTTTCCGCATTAATCAACTCGGCCTCTTCCGATTCGCGCTTAAGGCGAGGAACCTCGGGGCTTTCATGTGACGTTATTAAAGTCGAGCATCCACAAAGTCCCAAAAGAAAAGTCATCAAATAGATTTTCATGCTTTCTTTTCTCCCTCAGCAATCAAGCCACTCAGTTCTTCCAGCCCACGTAAATCTGAAATATCTTTCACCAAGTCGGGAATGCGAAACACTCGCGCTTCTTTACGAATATTTGCTTCAAATTGTTGATAGATCAGATCCCTTTGATTGTAGTAGGACCTCATTTGCGAGTACAAGCTCACAAGACCCGCATGACCCTTTTGCGACTTGTCCTCCGATCGGAGGTCCAGCCAATAAGGGAAAACTCGATTTAAAACCACCGTGGTCAGGTGATAACCACCCTTTTTGATCTCCCTTGAAAAGTACTCGGCCTCTTTCAGCTTGGCCTGATCAAAAGAGGTCACAAGACAAAATTGAGTGGAGGGAGCCACCAACAAACGATGGACATCGACCGTCCTTTTAAGAAGCTGTTCCTGACACTGTTCAATGTTGATAAAAAAATCACCTAATTCATGAATGAAGGTTGAACCCGTAAGGGACTCTAGAATCTTAAGGACCTGACGGGTCCCGGTCTGCAAAAGTTGACCAAAAAATCCCGATTTTTTTCCTTCAGGATCTCGAAACCACTTCGCAACGCCTTCGTTAAATAATGCCGAAAGTTTTTGAGGCGCATGCAGAAAATCAATCGCATGTTTGGTGGGTGGCGTATCCAGGATGATCAGGTCAAACTCTCCGGACTCATAGCACGAGTAGAGCTTTTCCAAAGCAGTGAACTCTTGGGAGCCGCTCAAGTTGGTTGAGAGCTGCTGGTACAGTCTGTTTTTATAGATCTTCTCTGCCGATTCCGCCTTGCGGGCCGCTCGTGCAACAAAATCATCAAAAGTTTTTTTGTGGTCAATCACGGAAGCATAAAGCTCGCCAGCAAAATTTTGCCCAGGCACTTTAGTGATATCTTTACTTCCCTCGATCCCCAAGGTCTGCGCCAGACGTTTTGCAGGATCAATCGTCAGTACCAGAACTCGTCGCCCCTCTTTCGCGGCCAACACAGCCAAGGAAGCCGCCACCGTGGTTTTTCCGACGCCGCCACTGCCGACACAAATAAGCACTTTGGTGTCTTGAAAAAGGGTGGAGCTCATCGCAAAACCTCAGCAATTTTCTGTATCAAGGGCCACGCGTTGGTTTCAAAATATAAAGGCACCGTCTGCAGATCCGAAGGCACTTGCTTCGCCTTTTCAAGAATCGCCCGCTGATGCTCCAATTGATGTTCGATATAGGCTGCGAACTTTCCTAGGTCCGACCCCTCTTCCTGAGCCTCTTTCAACGACGCCAGAGGGAGATCGGTCGCAATCACTTTATTCATAATCAAATCAGCAGAGATTTCAAACTCAGCCTTCAATCGCTGGAAAAGCTCGGTCGCTTCTTTAACGGGAAGCTCTTCAGGCAACGTCACGATGTGATAGCTTGTTAGATCTTTATTGCGAATACAGGCATCTATGCTGCGACTTTGCTCTCCCATCGGCCCAAACTGAACGGCCTGAGCCATTCCCTTGGGGGCTTCTAAAAGAGCGATGAAATGTCCCGTAGCAAAGGCATCGACGACCAGGCAATCAAAAGGCAAAGCCGGGCCGTGCTTCCGAGGACCACTGGTCACCTTCCCCATGATGGCCAACTCCGGCAGAGCCGGAGCCACATTGATAAAGGCTTTCATAACAGCATTTTCAAAAAACAGTTTTGCAAGACTTTCCACTTTAATGAAATGACGGGCATACTCCTGAAGGCAGGCCTCCCCCGTCCAAAGCGCCACCGAAAGGTTGGGCGCAATCGCAGTCGGTTGATATCCCACCTCGGGCAAGTCCAAGAAGTCCTTAAAGAAGCTTTGATCCCCAAGTTCTACAAGGAGGACCTTTTTCCCCTCCTTGCTCTTCTTTAGGGCCAGGGCCGCGGCAATCACCGACTTTCCCACGCCCCCTTTTCCGGTCACAAAGTGAATCTCTTGCTTCATAAGTTCTTAGAGTGTCTCTGACCTGGCAAATATAGGCATTACGCGCTGCGATAGCGTTGCCTTCAGTCAGCTCCTCCTCTAATATCCATCGGTTTTATTAGGAGAACAAAAACATGAAATCGAATGTAGAAAAAGTCTCTAATTTGTCCCGAAAGTTGAATATCGAAGTTCCTGCAACGGCTGTTCAAACTGCTTTCCAAAAAATCTTCAATGGCATCCAAAAAGACGTCACCATCAAAGGATTCCGTAAAGGAAAAGCTCCTTTGACGACAATCAAAAGTCTTTATGGCGACCGTGTGAAACAAGACGTGGTTCAAGATTTGATCCAGAAACACTATGCTATGGCGTTGGATGAACACAAGCTTGAGCCCATCAGCTATCCTGAGTTCGAATTTGCCGACCCTTCTGAAAACAAGGATTTCTCTTTCTCTGCGGCTTTTGATGTTCGCCCTGAAATCAACTTGAAGAAATATGAAGGCCTTGAAGTTGAGAAAGAAAAGTACGAATTTGATCCAAAGAAGGTTGATCAAGTTCTTGAGAACATTCGTGCTTCTCGTGCAACTTTTGAAACTGTCACTGAAGCTCGCGCCGCAAAATTGGGTGATGTCGCTGTGATCGATTTCGAAGGCTTCATGGGTGGAGCTCCTCTTGAAAATGGATCTGGAAAAAATCACCACCTTGAGCTTGGCGCTAAACAATTCATCGACGGTTTCGAAGATGGAATCGTTGGCATGAAAGCGGGCGAATCAAAAACAATCTCTTTGAAGTTCCCAGATCCTTACCACTCTGCAGAGCTTGCCGGTAAACCCGTCGAGTTCAAAGTCACTTTGAACGAAATCAAAGCGAAAGTTTTGCCTGAGTTGACTGAGGAATTCTTGGCGACCTTGGGTGGACCGAAAGATCTAACTTCTTTGAAAAAATCTATCGAAGACGATCTTGCTCAAACCGAACAAAAACGTATCGACGATGCTTTTAAAAACCGTCTTTTGAAAAACCTTGTTAAGGAAAATCCCGTCGAAGTTCCTCCTTCATTGTTGAAAGAGCAAAAAGCTTCTTTGGTGGAAGATTTCAAAAAACGCATGGCTGAACAAGGCATGGGTGAAAATGATTTCGCTTCTTACGTTGAAAAATGGGATAGCGATTTTGCAAAAACCGCGGCTGAGATGATCCAGTCTTCATTCCTGGTTGATGCGATTGCAAAAAAACATGATCTTTTCTGCAAAAAAGAAGATCTTGATGCGAAGTTTGCTGAATACACAGCTCAAACAGGCATTGAAGAACAACGCATCCGTGAATTCTATGGCCGCCCTGAACAAGCTAGCCGCCTGACTTACATGATCACCGAAGAAAAAGTGATCGCGTTCTTAAACAAGTCAGTCAAAGTTAAAGAAGTTCCCGCTGGCTCTTTGAAAGAAGAAGCTAACTAGAACTGAAACAGCAAGTTTCAACGAAAAAGGCTCACCCTGTGGTGAGCCTTTTTTTTTAGGTACGGCCTTGCTTTTGGTGGATAGGCGGCGGACGCCGTGCCACTAGTGACAGTTGCGGTATTCTTCGAAGTATCTTTGACAGATGGAGTATTGGGAATTGCAGTCGTTGCTGTCTGTCGAGTGATACGTAGCTGCTGGGCACTGGCGAGCAGTTCCTCTTTGGACGACAACACCAAACTCGCCCTGAGCGTAAGGGGTGGAGTTGTCAGAGAATATCTTGTAACGGATTGTATTTCTTCCGTACTCGAGTAACGGCTTCTGGAAAAGCGTTGAAATCCACAGATTGAAAGCGTCTCTGCTTTTTCCGCGAGCCCCATCATAGTTATTCACTTTTGAACGAGAAGATCCGTCCTCATGAAAAGCCATCAGCTCCACTTTGTCCGCACGAGCATCCTGTGGCCCTACAAAATAATCATAGGCCTGCGGATCCATAACAACATCGCGGCAAGTATATAAAGCAGTGCCAGAGCCGTTAAAGCCATTGCATTGAACTTGAACCTGTCCTTGGATGGGCGTAGCGATAAGTGCGTTGCCATTAGCAAAACCGGCAGCATGGGCTTTGGCCATTAAGCAAAATGTGATGAATGAAAACAACACTTTCAACATGAAAGGCCCCCTCTGCCCGTCTTCTTGAAGGGAGCCAGAGTAGGGCCTCGAAAACAGAGAATCAATAACTAGCGCGTCAAAACTTTCAATGTGTCCCACGCCTTCAAGTAGCTAAATGCTTGATATGCTTGATAATCGGACTTGAAAAGCTTTTCGCGAGGCGACAGCTTTTCTTCCTTTTTTGAACCCACATCCTTCCACCAAGCAAGGGCGCCCTCTTCCGCTCCTTGTTTTGTATCAAGCTTTTCCGCGGCCTTTTCACGATCTCCCTTGAGGTGACCCGCAATATCACCCTCACGAGTGGTTGGCGATTTTAGGATGGCTTTAGAAAATGCTTCTGGATCCACGTCCTCGATTTCAATATCAGGATGAATTCCCTCAGCCTGAATCGAAATGCCACTCGGAGTGTAGTAACGAGCCACCGTAAGTTTCAAACCACTTCCATCACCCAACTTTATCACAGACTGCACCGAGCCTTTACCTAATGTGCGCTGCCCAACAATCAAAGCTCGTTTGTTATCCTGAAGAGCCCCTGAAACAATCTCGCTGGCACTGGCCGTGTACTCATTCACCAAGATCACAACAGGGAAATTCGTGTAAGG
>JANJTG010000423.1 GCA_024711265.1 Bdellovibrio sp.
GCTAAAGACAATTGGGCTCGCGACTTTCAGCATTTTGTTTCTCGCGCCGATGTTGTCTTAATCCAAGAGGCCATGATGGATGACTACATGCCGTCAGTGGCTCTTCGCCATAAAAACTTCTGTTGGGATTTTGCCGCTAGCTTTATCGACAACGATCGCAATCCAACTGGTGTTATGAATGGCTCCCCCACGGTTCCCTTGTCTCTCCACTTTCTTCGCAGCCCCGGTCGTGAGCCCGTGATCAAAACTCCCAAAATGGTGATCCTCGGCGAATACGCCCTGGCCAACATGAAAGAAACCCTCCTCATCGCCAATATCCACGGCCTCAACTTCGTGAAGGATCAACAAAACCGGGAGCAAATCGAGCAGGTAGCGTCCTTTCTGGGTAAACACAATGGCCCCATCATCTTCGCGGGTGACTTCAACACCTGGAATAACAACCGCTTGAAATACTTGGATGAGATTTTAGGAGCCCTTGGCTTAAAAAAGCTCCCCTTTGAAGGCGACAATCGCCGTTTTAAGTTGGATCACATCTATGTGCGAGGGCTGGAGGCCACTCAAACAGGTCTTTATAACGATATTGAAAGCTCAGATCACAAGCCGCTTTCTGCCGACTTCCGTATCCGCTAAGAAACGGCCCCCAAGCCACGTGTTGGGGGTGTTTTAATTCATTACACGCATAATAACTTCCCCTCTATGTATTAAAATTTTCTTCATTTTGAGCGCATAGTCATCCTCGTTGGAGGTTGTTATGTCATTTAAAACTGTTGCATTCGCACTTTTGAGTCTTCTAATCTCCTCCAACACTTTTGCCGATCAAATGGGCCCCAACGGAGACAAATTCTACGAAGAGGCCGCACACTTTGAGAATGCCTGCCAACAAGACCCCTGCAAAGCCCCCTACTCCAAACAGGTCGTTTACGATCAACGCAGTAAATTCAGTAAGATTTCTGCCGAAACCCGAGAAGCTCTTAAGAAAGTCGCGGTAGACCAAGCCCAGGTGTGGGGCGATACCATTCTTGAGGGAGACTACTACTCTTCCGGTCGCACTCGCTTAGACCAGGTCATTGGCTTTTATAAAGACAACCAGCTTGTCGGCTACAAAATTCAGTACTCCGAAAAAGCTTGGTACACTGGCAACTGTGACTTCAACGGAAAAAGAGAATCTCTTAAAAACTGTCAGGAAGGTCGCATTGTGGAGGGCAGCTATGTCTCTCCTGATACTCAAACTTATTTTAGCGACGAAGAACGTTACGCTGAGTTTTCTTTTGCCGAGAAGTAGTCTATAGTCATCGCCAACATGGCGATAGTAATAGAAACTAAAGATCTCACCCGCGTCTATAAGACCTACCAAAAGCCCGAAGGATTTATCAATTCTCTGCGTGGCTTTGTTAATCGTAAATACGTCTCGAAGGTAGCCCTTGAAAAAACCTCCCTGCAAATTGAATCGGGCCAGATTGTCGGGCTGGTCGGCGCCAATGGCGCCGGAAAGACCACTCTTTTAAAAATTCTTTCTGGCCTTGTCACTCCCACCAGTGGCGAAGCGCGAGTTCTGGGGTTCACCCCCTGGGAACGAAAAAATGATTTTCTTCGCCAAATCAGCATCCTCTTAGGACAGAAGAACCAGCTTTGGTGGGACATTTCCCCCGCAGACTCCTATGCTTTACTGGCACGCATTTACGACTTGGATCCCGCGCAAGCCCGAAAAAGGGTCGAATACCTGTCCGAGATGCTTCAGTGCTCTCACGTTCTACACACCCAACTGCGCCGCCTCAGCTTGGGTGAACGCATGAAGATGGAGATCATCGGAGCCCTTTTGCATGAACCCAAGGTGTTGTTTTTAGATGAACCCACCATCGGTCTGGATATCGTCGCCCAAGAAACCATTCGTGAGTTTCTAGATCAATACGTGAAAGAAAAAGGTCCCACGGTGATTTTAACCAGTCACTACATGGATGATATTGCCAAGCTTGCTGACAAACTTCTTTTAATCAGCAAAGGGCACATCGTCTATCAAGGAACCGTTCCCGAGTTTGTTACGAAATCCAACACTGAGATGGCTGAAAATGAAGAGGTAGAT
>JANJTG010000141.1 GCA_024711265.1 Bdellovibrio sp.
AGAGGCGTCCACTCTGTGCCAGTCAGGAACTCTTTTAACGAGACATGAGCAAAGAAAGGCAAACTCTCGGTGACCAAGATCCCCACAATACCAATGGTCACAAAAACAGAAGATGCCGCTGCCAAGAAAAGCAGGGTTTCAATCGCCCGCTCTCTTAAACGACGCATCCGCCGAACTGGATGATCGGCGGATGTAAACTCAGATAATTTTTTGAGTTTATTTTTTGTCACTGGCCTAAACTACAACGAACCTTCGCGTTTCATCAACTGTTCAATTTTAAGCCCCACCTCAGAGTGTCCACCAAAAACAGTTCCCAGTTTGTTCTTTTTCACATGCTCTTTGCCCATTTCGTAGGCTTTTGCAGGCAGTGGAACATATTTCACTTGAGGAACGATCGCAGCAGAGTTGTCCAAGTAAAAGCTGACAAAACCCTTAACCTCCGCTTTCTTCATAGCGGCTTCGTTCACATAAATAAAGATCGGACGAGACAAGGGGAAGTATGTTCCTGCCTCGACAGTGGCACGTGACGGCAAAATCGCTTCGTTCTTTTTAGGCGCTTTTTCTCCACCCACGATCGCCACGATTTTAAGTTTTCCCTTATTTTCTTCATAGTAAGCTAATGGCACATACCCTAAAGAATATAGATCATTCGAAACGCCCGTCACAAGAGTGTTATCATCTTCGCTGGCTGTGTAGTCACCACGAGAAGACTTGGCTTTTCCAACAATAGCTTCAGTAAAATAATCGAAAGTTCCAGAATCAGAACCCGCGCCATAAAGTTTAAGGTTTTCTTTTGGCCATGCAGGATTCACATCGCTCCACTTCATGACCTTCCCTTGTGCGGAGGGCTCCCACATTTTCTTGAGTTCATCCACTGTGATGGATTTAAGCCATGTATTCTTAGGGTTCACCACCACGGCCGTGGCATCATAGGCGACAGGAATCTCAAGAAACTTAATTCCCGCTTTACGGCACGCCTCAAGTTCTGAGGATTGCACTGGACGAGACGCATTTTGAATATCAGTTTCACCACGGCAAAACTTTTTAAAGCCGCCGCCAGTTCCCGAAATACCCACCGTCACGCGAACTTTTCCTTTTTGCGCCGTTTGAAACTCTTCCGCCATGGCCTCGGTGATGGGGAAAACTGTGCTAGAGCCGTCAATCTTAATAACCGGAACCTGCGCCTGGGCCCACGAAGCCCCGACAACCAAAGAGAAAGATAGGATCATATTTTTAAGCATAAGCATCTCCTGTACGGATATAGGTCTAGCACCATAATGCCGCTCTGTATTGTTAAGGTTTTATTTAGATTTAGCCGTTTCGCGTTACAGAAGAAGTGGGTAAACTGGGTGCGATGGAAAAAAAGTATCTCGCCGATTCAGCCAATATTTTTGACAAAATCAACAAGGCTATTTCCCACGCGGTCTATATTTTCGATCTCGAAAAACAAATGGTCGTCTGGAGTAACGAACGCGGCCAAGAGCTCTATGGCTACACCAATGAGCAAATCCGCGAGATGGGTGCTGACTACTATGCCAAAGTAATGCACCCCGACGACATCCCCCTCCTCCGCGAAGCGGGCCTCAAATCCAAAACGCTAAAAGACGGCGAAGTTTTAACTCTAGAGTATCGCTTCAAAGATTTTGCGGGAAATTATCATTGGATCCATGACCGAGTCACCGTGTTCACTCGCAACGAACACGGCGAAGCCACCGCCGTCTTGGGCGTGGCCACCGATGTGAGCGAACACAAGGCCTATGAGGCGACACTTAAGAAAACCATCGACAAATTGAACCTCTCTTTGTCAGCCGCCAATTTAGGCACCTGGGAGTGGAATCTGGATGATAGCTCTTTGATTTGGGACGAGCGGATGTACCAAATCCACGATATTCCCCCTCATCTTTCAAACACTCTCATTCAAGAGCTTCGCAACCGCACCCATCCCGAAGATCTAGAATCCAACTTGGTAAAAATTCGCGAAGCGATGGAAAAAAAACAAGATTTTTATCTGACCTATCGGATCACCTATGAAAACCAGGAAGTGCATCACATTCGCTGCTATGGGAAAAATTTAAATTCTGCTGGGACCAATCGCGCTTATGGAGTTGCTTGGGATTCCACCGAAGAGATTCTCACCGAACGCCAGATCGCCGAAGCACGGGCAAAACTAATTTCCTCCACGAAAATGGCTGCCCTTGGAGAAATGTCTGGCGGTATCGCTCACGAAATTAACAACCCTCTGACCGTCATTCAGGCTCGCGCCTTCCAACTTTCTCAAATGGTCGAGACAAACAATATTGATCCTGAGAAAATCAAACAAGCCGCCGAAAGCATCAGCAGAACTGCGGATAAAATTGCCCGGATCATTAAGTCCTTACGCTCTTTTGCGCGAGAAGGTACCTACGATCCCTTCGAAGTCGTTCCCGTAAAACAAATTATCGAAGAGACTTTGGAGTTTTGTCGGACGCGTTTTTACAATCACGGTATTGAAATCGAGATTCCGGATATAGACCCTGAGCTTGAAGTTGAGTGTCGCCTTATTCAGATCGAACAGGTTCTTTTAAACCTCCTCAACAACTCTTTCGATGCGATTCAACATCTTGAGAATAAATGGATTCGCGTGACCATTAAGGAACTCGTGGACTCTATTGAAATCTCGGTGACCGATTCTGGTAAGGGGATTCCTGACGCCATCGCCGAACAAATCATGTTGCCCTTTTTCACCACCAAAGAAGTGGGCAAAGGAACTGGGCTGGGATTGAGTATTTCCAGTGGAATCATGCGCAGTCACAAAGGCTCTTTGACTTTAGAAAAAGGAACCGAGCATACGACTTTTGTGATTCACTTGCCTAAATGGCAAAATGACGAAGCCCTTCACTACTGACAACGGGAACAGATGCCGAAGAAATCCAGGCGATGAGAAACCTGTTTGTAGCCCATCGCTTCTACCATTTTCATATGTTGCTCTAGATCACAAATATGCAAAGGCTCGACACGTTGGCATTGGCGGCAAATCACATGATGATGGTGATGACCGGACTCCAGAGTCAGTTCAAAGCGGGCCACACCATCTCCAAACTCCAAGCGTGACACCAAGCCCGCCTCTTCGAATTTCTTGAGAATTCGATAGATCGTCACCAAATCCATGCCCTCGGACTTATTGTCGAATTTTCGAAAGATCTCATCAGCAGAAATGGGATCCGGATGATTGAGTAGAATCTTCAACAATTGATGGCGTTGCTGAGTGATTTTCATCCCCGCCTTACGCACCCTCTCACTGAGAGATTCAATATCAATGTTCTTCCGCTCTTGGCCGCACTTGGTCATGGAAGAGGTACTACACCAGTCTCACGGGAAAATCCACTAGGTTTCACCCTTTCGCAGGTCCGTGAGGGCATTCAGACCATAATAAGTGTAAGAAAGTGCTGACAAAACCGGCACAAAGAAAAAGGCCAAGGGAATATATGAAAGAAATCCCAATAAAAAGCCCATGCCGTATAGGGGTAAAGCCTGCGCTCTCACAATGTGCAGCCTCTCCTCCCGAGTGGCAAAGTCCTGAAGCACATCGTATAAAAACACCTTCTTGTTCAGCCAGGAGGTCAAGAGCAAGGGCAGCACAATTTGAAACCCCGGAATCAGCCACAAAGGCAATGTCACGAAAAAGACCACCACAAATAGGGCCGTCGCCACCAGAGTGTTCCAAAGACTGCCCAGGATGGAGCCACCTCGTTTTTTCTTGAGATTTTTAAAGTCCGACTCCCCCACCCATTTAATCACAAGCGGCATCACCAAAACTGAAATCAAAAGGACTGACGTCAGGTAAACCAAAGGAATAAACACCAAAATCAAAAAGGCCATGGAAAACCAAAGACTCAATTCTTGAAAACCACTCCAGCTTTCAATCCATTGAAAAAGACTCATCCCCGAAAAAAACGCCGTCAGACCAAGATTCCACTCTTGCCAATAAATCATAAATAAAACAAGAAGCCCCGCTACGGCCATCATCGGCAGAAGTAAAATCAAAAGAAACATACGAAAACGTAAAAGGGCCTCAAAAGACTGTCGGAAAGATTGAAAAATCAGATTCATACTCAGATCTTTTCCCTTTCCGTCCTTACTGGCAAGTGCTTCAATAGGGGCATTATGCCAAAAATCATTCATCTTTTTCGTCACGGTCAAACAGACTGGAACAATCAACGTCGTCTGCAAGGACATACTGATATTCCTCTCAACGAGGAGGGTCGCAAGCAGGCCCTCGCACTGCAAGAGTACTTTCAAGAAAATCCCATCGATCTTTTTATAACCAGCGACTTGCTGCGCGCCCAGCAAACCGCAGAAATCGCCAACGCCCACTTGGAAAAACCTTTTTTAATTTCTCCTGATTTGCGAGAAGTTTTCTTAGGCGATCTTGAGGGACTGACCCAGCAAGAGGTCCATCAAAAATATGGTGCCGAAGCGTGGGAGCAATGGACCTCCCTGCACCCGTCCCATGCCGACTTCCGTTATCCCAACGCGGAAAGTGCTCGTCAGGCGATCTCGCGTTTTTCGCAGTCTCTCTCTCATTTTTGTCAGGAATACAATTTTACCAATGCGGGCCTTTGCTCCCACGGTTTTATCATTCGGCGCTTCCTGCACTCCCTCAGACCCGACCTGAAAGAGGCTCTCCCCATTCCAAACTGTGTCATTTACAAAATTGAATGGAATGAGGAGACAGGGCTCTTTAATTTCTTATTTTAATTCATAGCGCGTCAGATCCAGATAGCCGAAGTTCACAGGATCTGTTTTGCGGAAGTGCGAATTGAGTTCATCATAGTGACCCCAAAAGTTGGCTTGAGTGCGACGAACCCCGAAACTGGAAACCAAACTTTGATAATCCTGTTCTGATTTTATCTTCGCAACCCGAGCGACAAAAGTCTTAAGATCTTTTTCTTTGATATCAAAAATCATATTGGGATAAGACCCCCAATAACCTTCCTGAAGGGTTAAAGAATCCTCTTGAGGAGCCATTCGCAAAGACTCCCCCAAAACCCAAGAAATATTTTCGTGCTCTTTATTGTGAATCAAAGAGAAAACCCGCAAATCTCCATCCTTCGTAGTGATCTTCAATAAAGACAACTCTGGGAAATATCGCGCAAAGGGGGTGTTCTCCAAAGCCCGCACTGACGAAATTTTACGCAGTTCCTTATTAAGACCGACAATTTTCCACTGCTTCGCTAGACTGTCAGGAACCTTCAGGCGCTTCCAGTTCATCGTATCTAAAGGTCCACGAACCTTTTCATTCAAACGAAAGAAAAGAATCTTTTCGACCATTTGTCTTTTGGTATTGACCTCTTCACTGAAACGCACTGCTGTCGGCTCCGCAACCCCCACCGTAGGAAAGACATAGGTCATCTTCATCTGAGTCAAAAGGCCTTGATACCAGGCTCGACGATACTCCAAACGCTGCTCAGGAGGCAGGAACATTAAAAACAATTCCTCGGCCTCCATGCGGATCATATCCATATAAAGCCGCGTCAGATACTGGTGACTGACATTGCCAAAAACATCAAAGTTCACAACCAAGTTGTAAACCAGTCTTTCCAAAAGAGGGAAATCCAATACAAAGACTGTCTTTGAAAGATCCCCGATCGCCCCGCGACTGACAACCGCATTATCGTCGTGACGAAATACCGTGAGAACCGCGTTTGGATTTTTCTCATCCCCGTTCCAGATATCCTGGAGGGAGTAGCCCTCGGGACGAATCTTTTTTTGCCATTCCGTTCGAAGCTTACGGTAGTTTTCACGATGCTCCACCAATTTTTTATAAAGCACCGGAGTCTCGGGAATTTCCACCTCGCTGCCCCACACCCCCGGAAGCATCAAAAGATTTTGCGCCTTTTGATCGTACTCTTCGGAAAGAACCATGTTGTCAGCGTCCGGTGCCAGGAAAAATACATAGAATTGCTCTTGAATGGAGTTTACAGCCATACTTCCGTTGCAAACCGGCCCCTTAATAAAGGTATTGACCTGGTATTGTGCATCTTCAAGCAGGAACTGATAGCGCGCCCGAACGGGAATGTCCTTGAAGGCGATAAAGGGATTTTCCGCCACGCCGGACTCATAGCCAGGCAAAGACTGCACCTTCCACTCTTTCGCCCAGAATATTTTCTTGTAGCGTTCTAGCTTTTCACGACTCCACTCGTAAGGAATATGGGTTTTTTCAACAATCGTTCCGGGGAATTTCCTGAGACAGTAATAGAAGTTTTTAGTACGAGGATCATCATTGGGGCGGCGGGTGGCGATCTCCTCGATACCTTTTTGGCAAGAGGTCTTGGATCTGACCAGTTTGAAAAACTGATTGGAATAGCCGGGGAAATAAATATGCGCCAAAAAAAGATGCTCATAGAGATAGCGACTGACCAGTTGATGAGAAAGGTCTTTTTCGTTGAGAAACTTTTCCCACTCTTCGATCTGCTTTTGTATTTCAACAGGGTTTTTATTAAAGAGCCTCTGCGTTTCCGCGGTGGGGCCGGGTGCTCCTTTTTGAATCCAGTCTTCCAAGGTCTTCATTTCTGCGATATCCAAAGCCGGAAGCCCGTACGGCATGCCCAACTGAGGAGCGTCCTTAGCTGCCACCGATTGAAATTCCTTCATGGACGAAGAGCAGACTTGAGAATCCGCGACCTGTTTTTGAATGGTGATATGGGGTTCTGCCAGGCGCAATTTCAAGAAACTTAAAAACAAATTCTCTTCGGGTTTTTTTGAGGTGTTCACTTCAAAAAAACCCTTTTTTCTCCATTGGCTCTCGTTATGAGCGTCGACCCACATTCGCGTTGGCTCTACACTCTTGGTTCTTGTGCCATTATAAACATTGAGTTTATTCGCCCCGCGCTGAAAGCCTTCAAAGCTTTGCAAATTAAGTTGGCAAGGAGCATTAAAACAACTGTGACAAGCCAGACAGCGGTTATCAAAAATGGGTTGCACCTTATGGGTGTAGAAATCCAAGACAGGTTCTTCCGCTTTTGAGACGCTCATCATCAGAACTGAAATAAAACAAAGCACTGCTGCCTTAATAAATTGCATAAAACCGGACTCCCCGTGTATTCTGATCAATATAAAACGCTTTCTTGCTTAAGGGAAAGAATAAAGACTAAGAAAAAAAGAGGTCGATGATGGAGAAAATTCCGTTTCAAACTGTGCAAAATTCGATTGATAAAATCTGCAGCATCACGGAAGAAAGTGATCTTGAGCTCGCATCGCAACATCTTTTTGAAGTTCAACCCGATCTGGCTGGCTTTTTGATGGAGTTCATTGAAGACATGAGCGAAGGTGCTCAAGACTTAGGCTTCATGATGGCGCTGATCCTCAATAAATCTTTTGAAGATCAGTACAAAAATCTTCGCCCCATGAATGAGGATGAAGTGGTCGCCCGTTTTGAAAAAAACGAAGCGGAATTTGAAAAGTATCTTCAGATCAACGATGACATTATTGCCGATCTTCAAGAAAAATCAGCTCGCGAAGGACAGCCAGAGGTTCTTAACTACATCATTGAAGAACTTTTTATGTCGCCTGAACTGGAGCCCTCTCTTGAGGTGAATGAGCAAGTCCACCTTTTCATCATCTGTAAGTTCTTTGTTGATTGTTTGAACGACCTTGCCAACGAAACATCCCCTGAATTGATCCGCCACTAAGACGGATCTCATTTTGAGACGATCGGGCGCTGAACCAGCTAAGCCAGGTGTTTAGCAAAAATCGGCGCCCCTCTTCAACTCCCCACCTTAAGATCAATAAACTGTAGTTAGACACCCTTACTTTTGGCAAAACCATTGCAGTTCTTCCTAACATCATGTTCGTTCATGAATGGAGTGGTTATGCGTTTAAGTTTATGGAATCTTCTATTTCTATGCCTTGCCGTCGTCAGCTCCCCGGCTTTGGCGTACGCCGGTCCCACGAAGGTTTTGGTCTCCGTCGGCGATCTTAAAGAAAACTACTCCCTGCGCTGGCGCAAGGACACCTGCGCAATGATTCATGCCATCGCCAATCAAGTGAGTGATGCGGCCGTCAATATCACCTGCCGAAGTTTTGATACCCAGAATTTCTTGGATAAATCGCTTATGCAGCTCAAAGACGACAACTCCTACCACCTGCGCATCATGCGCGATCAAAAGGACACCGTGGACGTCGACGTGACGAACTGGCAGCGTCATCATGAGACTGACTTTACCAATCTCAGATGGAAATTTAAAAAGGACTCCAATAATAACGTGACCCAAAACGAAGCCTTCGCCAAAGCCATGGCAAACTTCTTTGTTTTTGCCTCTAACGAAGAGTCTTTCAAAGCCGGCTTGCTGGTGAACGGCGCCGCTGAATCCGAGCAAATTGAGTACGATCAAAAAAATGGCATTTTCCTCGACAAAAGCACGCGCACGATCTTATCGATTGACCAAGCCTACTCAATCTATGAGGGGGAAAGTGAACGCAAAAAGAATTACCTTCGTACCGGCATTGAGTTGGGGGTGATGCTTTCTTCTGGAATGGCTCTTTATTATAAAAACTTAGCCTATAATAAGCAGGACTTTGACTATAGCCTCGGCGATGGCATTAAAAAGAAGTTCAACGGCGAAGCGATTCTTTTTGATGACAACGATAAGTTTGCTAACTACGGACACGTTTTTGCCGGAGTTCTATACTATCAAACTGCTCGTTCCAACGGCTTTAACTCTTTAGAATCCTTCTTAGTGAGCTTTGCCTCTTCCGCTGTTTGGGAATTCATGGAGTACCACGAAGTCTTCTCTCTCAATGACCAAATTATGACTCCGATTGGGGGATATGTCATCGGTGAGGCCTCTTATCAGATCTCCTGCGCCCTTTTAGCTAAAGGCACGACGATGGGAAAAATCGTGGGTTATGGCATTAATCCGGGTCTGGCGTTAAACCACGCTATCGACAAAATGCAGACTGGCGATAAATACGCCTCGCAACCTGATTGCAAAAAACCTCGCTGGTCGGACATCTCGATGTATATCGGTTTAGAAAAAAATCAAAAGCCTTTTGAGGCTGCGAAAGACAACACTTACGTTCTGGGCATGAATGCGGAAGTGGTTAATATCGCAAACTACAATAAACCCGGAAAAGAGTCCCAACTTGTTTACGATACGGCCATGGTCAAAGCCCTTCTTGAAAAAAACGGCGGCGACGGATTGGGGGATCTTAAGATCATCGCTCAAGTTACAATGGCCGCTTACAATAAAAAGAATCTAGAACTAGATAGCCAAGGACAATTACGTGGATATGATTTAATTCTAGGCATCGGCTCGGGAACAACCTGGCACGATCGAGGAGGCCCGAAAAAATCCGACACCGAGGACTTTTACGGAACCATCAATATTTTAGGCGCCACCGCCCGCGCCAATATTTTCTATAAAGGTGTTAACATCCAGGCTGAGTTTGGATTTTATGGAGACTTTGCCATGGTCAAATCCTGGGCTCTGAATGACTTTCAAGGAAATGGAGGCAGCCTTGAGGAACAATTTGGCGTTGTCAGAAAGCGTGGTTACTATTGGGGATTGGGTACAACCACTTTGGCAGCCCTCTCTGCCGAACGAGGCCGCATTAAAGCAGGTTATGAAATGCAAATGTCTTCAGCGACAGACATAAAAGATCGTCATCGCAATCAAGAGGACGCGACAAATCCTGCGGACTTCAAAGACTCATTTGTTTCTCATCGGGTTTATGTGAAATTCCGTATCACGCAGAATTTAAGCTTTCAACTGTCTCAAGAGATGATTGTGCGTCAGGGTTCCGTCAATGGACAGGAATCCCCGAAAGGAACTGAACATCGCACCATGGGAACTCTAGTTTATCTTTTCTAATAAGACTGACTACCGAGGCGGGCCCTGCAAAGCCTGTTTCAAGGCTGCAAAAGCTGGCTTATGAAAAGGCTGCCCCAAAGCGATCTCAATAAACTGCAACGCCGCGGGCGCTGTTTTGGGATGGGGATTATTGGGAGACTCCATGACAATCTCAGAAAAACAATCTGCCAAAGCCACAACTCGGGCAAAGGGATTGATTTTAATATCACGTAAACGCCGCGGATATCCTTGTCCCGGAGCGTTTTCATGATGCTCTAAAACGATCGCGATAATATCATCTGAAATGGACGGCATACTTCTTAGTATCTCAACGCCCCGATAGACATGGGACTCGTAGATGGCCGCCTGATCACGACTCATAGCATGTCTTGGCATCTCAAGGATCTCGTCGGGAAGCTCTTTCATGCCCACATCGTGCAACAAAGCTCCAAGCGCCAGTTTTTCCAAATTTTGCGCCAAGGTCCACTTCATAGAGCGTGCAATAATCACAGAGGTCGCTGACACCATCATCGAGTGACGAATAAGATCGTCGTTGAGGTTCGACATCATCGCAATGACGGCCGCGATATCGGGTTTATTTTCCACTAGATTTTGGATGGATTTACTGACGATTTTAGAGTGTTCCAAGGCTTGATGATCAAAACCCAAGTGTTCAATCTCTTTAAAGATCGAATCGGCGGCTTTAGAAAGAAAAACGGTCTTCTTTTCTTGACTGATCTTATCGCTATCTAAAACGATCCCGGCGACGGTCAAAGTTTGACCGACACACTTGTGGTAGTCGGACTTTCGCACATAGAGCCACTCTGCTTTTTCAGGAAAGTGCATTTGATCAAAACGAACGATGGATCCTTCTTTAAGAATCATCACATATTTCGATTCAGAGAGTTTTAAAAAAATATCGACCGGAACCTGAGTGCCGACAATAAATTCATCTCTCGAAACTGCCACGTAGTCTTCCAAATCCGTCTTTGTGTCCATCTTTGGCTTATCGGACTATCGACCTGACAACTAGAGACGCTGACTCAATTTGAGACGTTTACCGGCGCAGTTACTTCAAAAATCGCGTTTGCAAAGCCTTTATCTTTTCTTGAGTAAGACCATACTCTGCAACAAAGTAGTTTTCGATATTCTGATAGCGGTTTTCTATCTCTGCAAAGGAAGAATCCAAGAAACTTTCATGGGCCGCCATCATATGCTCAAAACGTTTTAACGCTTTGGCACTCAAGAGATGCTCCACTTGGTTAAGCAACTTCACTTTGAAAGGGTGAAGATTTTTATCCGTCAGAAGATAGTCGTGCAAAACAGTATCTTTGTCGACCCCTAAAGCCAGCAGCAGCAGAGCCGACCCTACCCCTGTTCGATCTTTGCCCACTGCGCAGTGATGAAGCAAGGCCCCTTGATCTAAGGACTCCATCTTTTGAAAAAGATTTTTGTAGGCGGCATTTCCAAAAGGAAGGCTTTGATAAAGCGTCTCCATATAATCCGCTGGCAAGGCCTCCAGATGTTCCGACGCAAAAAAATCTTTCCCTGAAGCTTTGGTTACATGCGTAGGAGGATTCGCGGGACAGCACTCGTAATGAACCCCACTCCACAAAACGTCCTTATCTTTTTCAGACTCGTGACGGTCGCGATAATCAATGATGTACCTGACTGACAACGACTCCATTTTTTGGCAATCTTGAGGAGTTAGTCCCGACAGCGAACCAGAACGAAAGAAATGTCCATTTTTAACCTGGCGCCCGTCTGCTGTCGGATAACCACCCAGATCTCTAAAATTAATTCCACCTTCAAGCGTCATGATATCTCCTAAAAGAACCATCATACCAGGCTTTCCCCTATTGACAAGACGGGGGATTCCCATAAAGCTCAACACATGAAAGCAATTCTCGCAATTTTGTTTCTAACAGGTTTTGTTTCCTCTATGGCCCTGGCTAAAAGTGACTTCCAGTTGGCTTGTTCTGACGAAACACCGACTTTGGGCTTCGTGATTCGCGAAGTTCCTGAAGATAAAACCGTCGTCGCAGAGCTTTTTGCTTTTCAGGGAATGAAAGTTATTTATCCGCGCCTTGCGAATTTTCCCAGTTACCTACGCTTTGAATGGCCCCACCAGAATTGTCAAAAATTTGAGGCCTATGCCATGAAGTGCGAACACACATCCGAAGTTCAAACGATCGAGAATCATCGTGTCCAAGCCCTCTCGATGGAATCTTTTAACAAGATCGAAGAACGCGACGGCCAAAAGGTCCTTCTCAGAAAAGCTTTGTTGCGCCTGAGTGTTGACGGTGTGACTCACGAAATTCACGGAGAGTTTAGTGAATTTCAATGTTCAGACTCTGGGGTCTTTGCGAAACCTTAAATAGTGAACTTTTAACTGCTGAGCTCGTTCTTCTTTTCAGAACCAGAGTCGACGTAAGATTTCTGCGCGTCCTCTTTAAGGACCTGCGCCAACTGTTCCATTCCCAGACGTGAAACATCCAGATAGAGATTCGGATCGTTACGAACCTTGAACTGTTCCTGAAGCATAAGCTCATCATGTCGACGGAAACGCTCCACCATCTGACGAACCCGATCTGCGGGAATACCCAAATCCACCAAGAGATCTCCAGTTAAAACCAAACTGGAATCCAAAGTCTCTCGTCGTATATGTTCTACATTTAAAGCCATCAACTCAAAAACATGTTGCCGATTACGAGCCCGAGCATAAATTTTCAGATGAGGATATTCTTGACGAACCGTCTCGGCGATCTGGGTGGCCGTCATCATATCATCCACGGCAATGACGAAGTGTTGCGCCTTCTTAGCGCCGGCCGCCTCAAGAATCTCCTTGCGAGATGCGTCTCCGTAATAAACTTTAAAGTTAAACCGACGAAGAAGCTGGATCTGTTCAGTATCGTGATCAATGGCGGTAAAGCCAATCCCCTGACTTCGTAACATACGACCAAAAATCTGACCAAAGCGCCCAAAACCTGCAATGATGATCTTATTATCACTGTCCTCAATTTGATCGTATTTTTGAAGAGGCCGCCGCTTCTTCATCCAAATACTTTGAATTTTCTCGTCCACTAAAATAATGAACGGACTCAGAATCATCGAAAGAGTAATGATCAAAGTCAGAGTCTGAGTCCACTCCAACGATAAAACCTTGGCACTTTGGCCCACACCAAAAATGACAAAAGCAAACTCTCCCCCCTGAACAAGATATGATGACAGACGGCGCGAGGCTTCACGGGGAAGTTGCATGATTCGCCCCACACCAAAAATCACCAAGCCCTTTAACCCCATATACAAAACGGCGAGCGCCAAAATAGTCAAAGGCCGCTCAAGGATGAGACTGAGATTCACCGCCATACCGACCGAGATAAAGAAGAGCCCCATTAAGAGTCCCTTAAACGGCTCCAGATCTGCTTCCAACTCATGTCGATATTCCGACTCTGACAAAAAGACCCCGGCCAGGAAAGCACCCAGGGCCATTGAAAGTCCCACGTGCGCCATCAGATAGGATACGCCCATCACAATTAACAATGTGACACCCGTAAAAAGTTCGCGACTGCGTAGACTCGCCACCTGACGCAAAAAGGGTCCAAGCAAGGTTCGACTAAAAATAGCAAAACCGATAAAGGCGAAAAGAAAAGCTCCCCACTGAACCGACGCCGTGCTTGCGGGATTAAGACCCAGGCTGGGAATAATAGCTAGCGCGGGTATCGCAACCACATCTTGCATCAACAAAATCGCAAAGGACGCACGTCCAAATTCGGTATTAAGGACTTTCTTTTCACTTAAGGACTGCAGAGAAAATGCGGTCGACGACAAAGAAAGTGCAAAACCGACAACAACACTAGCCGCCCCCGAAAGACCAAAGAGATACGCAAGGAAGCTAAAAACGATCGAACCAAAAAGAATCTGCAGCCCACCGAACCCCAGAAGAGTTTTTCTTAAAGACCAAAGCTTTTTGGGCTGCAACTCTAAACCAATCAGAAACAAAAGAAATACAACACCGAATTCCGACAAACTTTGCGTGTACTTAACATCCGTGATGAGCCCTGACATTTGCGGACCAATCAGAATACCCGCCGCCAGATATCCTAAGATGCTTCCCAGTCCCAAACGCTGAAATAAAGAGACCAAAAGCACGGAAGAGCCAAGGAAAACAATGATGGGCAATAATGGCGCGTGAATCATTCAATCAGCGTAACAAAGCGATTCCCTTAAAGTCCAGTGAAGAGCTCTTCTTTGTTTTAACTCACTTGCGTCTGAGAAAGGAACTCCAGACCGAACCTTCAATCTCCCACCTACCCTAGACATGAGGACATCTGGATCAGTTATATCACAGTCTCACTCCTTATAAACGCTCGATATTATTTTACAATACAGCGGGAACATCGCCAGCAATTAAGGGTGTTAGGATTATAACATCTATTTTTTCTTTACTAGCACGATATATATTCGCTCTCGCAATTACATATTGATTGGAGTACGCATGAAAAAAATAATTTTCCTGTTGGCGGTATTATTCAATGTAACAACGGCCGCCGCCTCGGACATGTTCCCCCTTGGCGAAGCCTCGATTGTTGTTCTGGAGAAAATCCTTGGGGTTACCGGAGGTGCGGTGGCCGATGGTATTGCCGGAAAACTGATCAGTCTCGACTTCTCCACAGGCTACGATTTGGCAAATC
>JANJTG010000445.1 GCA_024711265.1 Bdellovibrio sp.
GACTAAGACAGAGCTAGGGGCTCACCTGCAAATCTTTGCTAGAATCATAATCATGACGGATATTTTAAAATTTCTTGCCGTGGATTGGGATTTGATGAGCTTGGGCGGAGGGGCTTTAGGGAGTTTTAGTCCGTAGAGAGGCCTTTGCCGGCGCCACGATGGCGCGAACCGCACGTCAGTGCGGCGGCAATTGAGCCTGGATGGCATGCCGACCGCAGCGACTAAAACTCCCTAAAGCCCCTCCGACCAAGCGTCGATCGAAGCCCTTCCAAGGTCGAGGCATTTCAAAATTTTCCTAGTGAATTCGCGTCAATGACGCATCTAGAAATTGGCCACTTGCCTTGCCGCTAAGAGGACTTTGGGGATATTCTCATAGGCTATGGTTACACAAATTCTGACAAAAATCTTTGGAACAAAACACGACCGTGAAATGAAAAAGATCCAACCACTTGTGGATCGAATTAATTCTTTGGAGCCAAAAATGGCGGCTCTCACGGATGAGCAACTCAAAGCCAAGACTCCTGAATTTCAAGAGCGTCTTAAGAAAGGCGAAACCGTCGATGACATTTTGCCTGAGGCTTTTGCGGTTTGCCGGGAAGCTTCGAAACGTGTTTTGGGAATGCGCCACTATGATGTGCAGTTGATCGGTGGGATCGTTCTCAATCGTGGAAATATTGCCGAGATGAGAACCGGGGAAGGTAAGACCCTCGTGGCGACTTTGCCTGTTTATCTCAACGCACTGACTGGCCGTGGTGTTCATGTGGTGACTGTGAATGACTACTTGGCTCGTCGTGATGCCGAGTGGATGGGGCGCCTTTACGGATGGTTGGGTCTGACAACGGGGATCATTGTTCATGGCTTGAATGACCAACAACGTAAGCAAATGTATGCCAGCGATATCACGTACTGTACGAACAACGAATTGGGTTTCGATTACCTTCGTGACAATATGAAGTTTGATTTGGCTGATTATGTTCAGCGCGGTCACTATTTTGCAATCGTGGATGAGTGTGACTCCATCTTGGTCGATGAAGCGCGTACGCCGCTGATCATTTCGGGTCCTGCCGAATCATCGACGGAAAAATACCATGCTGTGAACGCCATCATTCCTCACTTGAAGCGTGATGTGCATTTCACGATGGAGGAAAAAACCAAAACGGCGTCTTTGACCGACGAAGGAAACGCGAAGGTTGAAGAGCTTTTAGGTCTTTCCAATCTTTATGATCCTCAGAACATCGAAATCCTTCACCACGTTTATCAAGGTTTGAAGGCGCACTATCTTTATCGTCTTGACGTTGAGTACATGATCAAAGACGGAGAGATCGTGATCGTCGACGAATTCACGGGTCGTTTGATGCCGGGACGTCGTTGGAGTGATGGTCTTCACCAGGCGATCGAAGCTAAAGAAGGTGTTGAAGTTAAATCTGAGAACCAAACTTTGGCGACGATTACCTTCCAAAACTATTTCCGTATGTACGACAAGTTGTCAGGTATGACGGGAACGGCGGATACGGAAGCGGTGGAGTTTAAGAAGATTTACAAACTTGATGTGAACGTAATCCCGACGAATCGCCCGATTCAGCGTAAAGACCAAGAAGATGTGGTTTATAAGTCTGAAAAAGCAAAGTTCAAAGCGATCACGACTGACATTAAAGAAAGAACTTCCAAGGGACAGCCCGTTCTTGTCGGAACAGCGTCTATTGAAAAGTCAGAAGCTTTGAGCGCTTTCTTGCGTAAAGAGGGCATCAAACATGAAGTCCTCAATGCAAAACATCACGAACGCGAAGCGGAAATTGTCGCGCAAGCGGGTCGTAAAGGAGCTGTAACAATCGCCACCAATATGGCCGGTCGTGGGACTGACATCATGTTGGGTGGTAATGCCGAAATGTTAGCCAAGGCGGCCGTGGGGAATGATGATTCTCCAGAATATCTTGAGGCTTTGGCGAAAGTGAAAGCGCAAGTTGAAAAAGAGCG
>JANJTG010000151.1 GCA_024711265.1 Bdellovibrio sp.
CATTGGGAGACGCAGGGAACGCAAGTCTTATACAATGCAGCCCCTCCCACCATTCACGATTTTTATGGATTCCCCAAACCCCTTTTTGATGTTCAGTATCCAGCGCGAGGCCCGCTCACGATCGCACATGAGACTCAAAAATTATTGCCTCAAGCCACCCTCAATGAAAAATGGGGCCTAGATCATGGGACTTGGTCTGTGTTAGTTCACATGTATCCTCACGCCGACATTCCCGTGTTTCAAGTCAGTCTGGATGTCAGCAAAACACCGAAACAACAGCTGGAAATGGGACGCCACCTGCGCTCTTTACGTGAAAAAGGCATTCTGATCTTAGGCAGTGGAAATATCGTGCACAATTTAGCGACTCTGAAATGGCGCGAACCCACCGCGGCCTATCCTTGGGCTCTCGAGTTTGACCTGGCCGTCAAAAGGGCTTTGGAAGAACGTGATGAGACCACTCTGACTAACTTCGAAGATAAAATCGGCGCAACATCGGAACTCGCGGTCCCTACTCCTGAACACTATCTTCCCCTGCTTTATTGTCTTGGCGCCTCTCAAGATTCAGATACGATCTCTTACCCCTACGAAGGTTATGAGATGGGAAGTCTTTCGATGCGTTCCGTTCTTTGGAGTTAAATCAAAACCAAGTGCCGTTCCACTTCAAGAACAGGTGACGTCAACGGTTCGATATGAACCTTAAGATCCTTGAATTTCTTGCGCGCCAGAATAAGTTCTTCCTCGATTTTTTCCCGACGAGCCTTCAACAGAAAGTATTTGCCGTTTTTCTTATAATAGTCCCGACTGACATCCAAAATCACGTCAATAGGCTTAAAGCCCCGCGCTGTCACAATATCGATGTTCTTGAGCTCCTTAGGAATCTCGCCATGGACTTGCAAATTGGGAGCAATCGTCTTGCACTGATTCAGGAAGATCTGCTTCTTCGGGCTTTTTTCATACAGATGATACTTGATCTGGGGAAACTGGATGGCATAGATCACGGCCGGAAGGCCTCCCCCTGAACCAAAATCCGCCGCTTCTTTCACACCCTCTGGAAAAAGCTTTAAAGGTAAAAGGCAGTCAATAACGTGATTGTCCATAAGTTCGTCAAAGGTCATTTGACGACTGATCAAATTGAGTTCTTCGTTGGACGACCACAATAAGTCGATATAGGCCTTGAGTTGTGGCAAAGCCGCTTCCCGAAAACCCAACTGGAGCAAGAGAGGAATTTTTGCATCAAAGTTCATATAAAAGAAGATAATCGAATTTTAACCGACTGGCCAATAAATCATAAAAAAAAGGCCCTCCGAAGAGAGCCTTTTTTCACTTTAATCCAAAGCTTCCGTGCCGACGGCCGCAAATGCCTGTCTGGTTTTTTCTCGCACCTCATCCCGCTTCTTGAATTTATCCATCAATTGATAAACCACTGGAACGACAAACAAGGTCAAGGCTGTCGAAACAAAAACACCCCCGATAAGGCAAATTGCCATCGGACGCATCGTCTCAGAACCTGCTCCGGTTGCCGTCGCCGAAGGCACCGCTGCAGCGATGGTTGCAAACGACGTCATCAAAATCGGACGAAGACGAATCGGACAGGCTTCGATCAAGGCATTGGTCGCCTCTCGGGTCCCACGATCACGAACTGTGTTCGTAAACTCAATCAAAAGAATGGAGTTCTTTTTCACGATTCCCATCAAAAGAAGAAGACCGATCATCGAGTACATATTTAAAGATTGTCCCGTGATCAGCAGCGCAAAGAAAGCTCCACTAAAACTAAACGGCAAGGCCATCAAAATAGTCACAGGATCAATGAACGAGTTGAACTGGCTGGCTAAAACCATGTAAGCGATGACAAGACCCAACACCAACGCCAAAATCAAACTTTGGAAGGACTCTTTGAAGGTCTTCGAACTTCCCCCTTGATCAATCATATATCCCGGCTCAAACATTTTTTTAGCGGACTTTTCGATATACTCCATCGCTGTCTGCTGGGAAACTCCCGGTTTCATATTCGCGGTCACCGTGATCGCTCTTTGACGATTCGAGCGGGAAATGGCCTGCAAGCTTGAACCCACCTCTTCTTTAGTGACGCGAGGAAGAGGAATCAAGTTTCCACGGCTGTTCCCCACGAACAAAGTTTTTAGTTCATCCATGGGCTTCCCTTGATCCACCAACTTCACCTTGATGTCGTAGCGATGTCCCCCTTGAGGGAACTCACCCACCTTCACGCCGCCGATAAGAGCGCTGACCGTGGTTCCAATCGAGTTGATACTGACCCCGTGTTGAGCGGCCGCGATACGATCTGGCTTAACCTGAATTTCTGGCATTCCCAGAAGATAGTTGGAGTCCACGTCCACCATCAGGCCGCTGTTTTCCATTTCCTTCATCATCTGGTCTGTATACTTCGCCAGTTTTGCCCAGTCAGATCCCAGGATTGTAAACTCGATCGGATACCCTCGCCCGCCCGAAAAGCCTTGCTGAGACAAGTCCATCAACACCGGACGCATATCTTCAATTTTCGAAAGCCCTTGACGAGCCACTTGCATAAACTCTTGTTGCGAAAGCTCCCGCCCCTTTTCAGGGTCCTTCCCTCTTTGTCCTTTATCTTTCAAGGTGATGAACATCATGGTGACGTTGGCATCAGAGGCTCCTCCTCCGAAACCACCAATCGCCGCGTAGACCTGTTTTACTTCGGGACGCGAAAGCAACCACTGCTCCGCTTTTTTGGTTTGTTGATCGGTATAACCGATAGAAGTTCCGACCGGCATGATCAAACGAGCCATGAAGATGCTTTGATCTTGCGCCGGACTCATCTCTTTATTCAAAAATTTGACGGACACAAAAGAAATCGCAACAAAAATCAAAGAGGCCAGCAACGTCTTCCAAGGATGATTTAAGCAAATCTTCAACCATCGCTCGTAACCAACTTTTAAAGCTTCCATGGAAGCTTCGAAGGCTCTGCCAAATTTTGTTTTTCTTTCCCCGTGATGTACAAAGCCCGCACAACGCATTGGCGTGATGGTCAAAGACTCCACCAGCGAAAGAAAGACTGCAAGAGAGATCGTCACACCAAACTGCATGAAGAACTTCCCGATAATTCCCTTCATGAAGGCGACAGGCAAGAAGATCGCAATAACCGCGGCGGTCGCGGCCATGGCTGCAAAAGAAATCTCACGGGCCCCTAAAATCGCCGACTCAATACGCCCCCGTCCATTTTCATTATAGCGGAAAATATTTTCCAGAACCATGATGGCGTCGTCGACCACGATACCGATCGCCAAAGTCAAACCCAGCAAAGTGAACGTATTCAGAGTATAACCCAAGAAGTAAAGACCGATGAACGCCCCCAACAAGGACGTGGGAATCGACAACAAAACGTTGAACGTCGCCGACCAACTTCCCAGGAACAACCAACACACAATCGAAGTGAAAATAACCGCCAAGACCAAGTGATGATTTAATTCACCCACGGACTGTTCAATAAATTTGGTACTATCAAAGTTGACCTGAAGGTTCATGCCTTCAGGAAGTTGAGCCTGGATTTCTCCGATTTTGGCTTTCACCGCTTGCGCCACCGCCACCGCGTTGGTTCCACGCTGTTTGCGAATCCCGATCCCCAAAGCCGTCTTGCCATTAAAGCGGGAGATACGTTCAATTTTGTCCAATCCCATGCTGGCGTCGGCGACCTGATGAATCTTCACCATATTGGTTGGGTCCGCGACCGTCATACCGGCACGTCGGCTGATCACGATCGAGCGAAACTCGTCCTCGGACTTCGCCTCCCCCATCGTACGCACGTTGAAGTTCTTTTTCTCAGTTTCAATATAGCCCCCCGGAAGTTCGGAGTGCTCGTTGCGAATCGCATCCATCACGTCATTGACAGAGATATTATAGCGCAACAAATCCTTCGGGCGCACACGCACACGCATGACTGGATCCGTGTATCCCCCAAGGAAAATATCACCAACCCCTTCCACCGTCGTAAAACGGTCTTTCAGGTAGTCACGGGCGTAACTCATCATGAACTCAGGATCATTTTTATCGTACGTCAACGCCAGCCACAGAATGGGTTGATCATCCGGGTTGGTTTTTGAAATGGTCGGAGGATCCACATCATCAGGAAGAAGACGCTGAACACCGGCAATTTTCGCCTGAACATCCTGCAAAGCCACGTCGATGTTGCGATCTAAATCAAACTCCACTGTGATGCTGGCAGAGCCTGTTTTACTGTTTGATTTGATGGATTGGATTCCCTCAACCGTCATCAACGAACTCTCGATCGGATCGACAACCTGGGTTTCCATAACCTCAGGAGCCGCTCCACTCAGTGTCACACTGACCGTCACTGTCGGGAAGTCCACGTCAGGCAGTTGGCTGACCCCCATACGTGAAAAGGAGATCAGACCAAAAATCATCAGACCAAACATCAACATCCACGCAAAAACGGGATTTCTAATCGAAATATCCGAGAGCCTCATCAACCACTCCTGTTAATCGGGCCACTGTAGGCAATCCATGTAAAATAGTCATTACCATTTTCTTTCAACACATCGCTCTCAAAGCCTTGAAATCAATAGATTTGTTAGCCCCCCGTAGAACCCGAAAGGGAGGTTGACAGGCCCTCCCCCAACGACTATTCCTGACGCCGCATAAAAATAGGCCTGTTTTTGGGACAAGAGGTGAGAATATGAAATGGACGCTCCTTGTAGTGCTGACGCTTTTTTCCGTCATGAGTTCGGCTCAAACCAAGAAAAACCCCTCAACCCTTTCCGTAAAGCCAGAACTTTCCTTACGCGAAAAAGCACTTGCGGAGTCGAAAGTGGAAGGCCAAACAAAGACGTCGGCCACGGACGCCCAGGTTCCTGGCATGCTCACCCTGAAAGATCCTCGCCCTGAGATCATCACTCGTTCTTGGCGTTACTTCGCGGGCCTGACAGCACAAAGCTTTCAGCCCGAAGGCACCGCAAAGAAAGAGGGCTCTGGCACTTTCGATCTCGGAAAAAATGATCATACCTTCATGCCGGGATTGGAATTGGGAATCTTAAGTCCTGCCATTAAAACCAAATCCCTTCTGTGGAAGCTGGGAATTCGCGGAAAAGCGGGATTTTCTTCCCAAGGCACCAGCCTGACTTTGGATTCTGGCTACCAGATCAACGACGCCCGTCTGAACACCACCCTCTTTAGCGGTGGCCCCTTGGTGGCCCTGCAATGGGAAAGTCTTCCAAGTGTGAGTCTGACTCTGTCCCCACAAATGGGCAGCGTCACCTACACGCAAACGAGCGCCAATGAATTTGCAACCTTCTCAAAGCAATCCGGCTTTGAGTCGATGAGTTATGGACTTGATTTTGCCCTTGGTCAAAGATGGTCCCTCTTCACGGAATGGTCGCAAAGAACTCTTAAAGACAACACTGAAATCGCACTCCAAAAAGACAACTTTGAATTGGGAACAAAAGTCACATGGTAAAAATCTTTCTGGCTCTTCTTAGTACGACATCCCTGACGGGAGCTTGGGCTCAAGCTCCAAAAGAAATCACTTTATCTCAAAAGACCGTGGCGGAGCTTGTATTAAAGCAAGGTCCAAAGACACTTGAGGTGAATCTGAAGTATCAACAGTTCCGCTTGGCGCCGGTGCAAGCCCTGTCTGCTTATGACTGGAAGATCCTTGCCGAAACTGGTTTTGAATATGATAAGTCAGCAAGCCTACTGACCACCACCAGCCAAAACAACAACAAATACGAACGCTACAAGACAACCGTCAACTTGCAAAAGCCCTTCACGACAGGAACTCTCTTGGGCTTAGAGCTCAGCCGCCTTTCACAGAAGGTAGATCTGGATGCTTTTACGACCAACCCTCCTCCGTCCCAGCAAACCCTGGATTCGGCGGGATTGATTCTTGAACAATCCCTGCTTGGCAACTTTTTTGGTGTTGCCGACCGAGGAACCGTGAACGCGGCGGAACTCACTTACCAGGCCAACAATATCGCCCGCGCCAATGAACTTGAGGACGTGGTGCTGGAAGCCATTCGTCAGTTCTGGAACACTTATGTTGCACAAGAAAACTTCCGCGAATCTGTCAATTCTCGCGACCGCTACAAAAAATTGGTTGATGCCGTTAAAAGAAAAACCTCTTTAGGCTATTCCAATCCCGGAGACCTTCCTCAGGTGCAGGCCGAGTTTGAAACTCGAGAACAACGAGTGAAATCTTCATCGACTGAGTATCTCAAAAACGTCGAGAATCTTTTGACTCTTTTAGCCCTTGAGCCTGGAACTGAAATTAAGTTTGAGATTCCCAAGGACATTCCTCCTGTACCGAAGCTCACTGAAAAGAAGGTCGAAGATCTGCGCCTTGTTCGTTCGCAAAAACTTCGTGTCGAAGCGGCCCAAGAGGCTTTAAGTGCTTCAGAATCTCTGAGCTATCCCACTTTGAATTTTGTGGGCAAGGTTTACACCACGGGCGTGGATGAATCCTCCGAAAATTCTTATTCAGAGTTGGTTTCTGGTACTCGTCCCAAATACTATGCAGGTCTTAAATTTCAATACAACTTCGGTTCTGACGTTCAAAACGAAACTGTCATCAACAGAAAGCTGACTAAAGACCTTGAATCCACTCGTCTGCAAAGGCAGTTGATGGAGACTCAGGATCTTGAGTCCCAGGCGCAGAGAAAAGTTCAGTCCACCTATGCGATTGCGCAAAGTTCACAACGCCAAAGGGAGTTCCGTGATAAAGCCTCCCAAGAGCTCAACCGCTCGTACACTCAAGGTCGAACCGATATTTCGATTTTGATCACGGCTTTAAATAATTATTTCGACTCGGAAGTTCAGTACATTCGTGCGGTGGGCGACTATGCCATCGCCCTTAACGAATGGGCCGCCGCCCGGGACGAACTTATTCCTGACGATGTTCCGTCAGAAGGTTATCAGAAATAGAGGGGTTCTATATGATGAAGAAACTTATTCTTGCCTCTGCTTTGCTGGCCCTTGTGGGATGCGCATTTGACAAAGACAATGCTACCAACAACGCGCGCGAAGTAGAAGAAAGACAAAAGTTGATGAGCAAGTTTAGCCGAGTGGTCGGTTATTACACGGGAAAACTCACAACCTCCGCAGCTCAACAAGATGTTGAACTTCGTCTTTTCACTTTGGAAGACCAAGGTGGAACGAACTCCAGCGGTGAAGACCGTTACCGTGTTGTTTTGCGTGGCAACTACAAGAAAATCAATCCCGTAGGACCTGGCTTTAACTTTAAAGCTCGATATATCGAGGAAACGGCTGAACTCATTCTGACCAATGAGGCTGGCACCTTGGGCGTGGATGATATTCACACGATCAACGCCAAAGTCGTCGGTCAAAAAATTGTTGGCGAAGTGAAGTCGATTTCAGGAGTGATCGGCGTTCTGGATCTGGCTCTGACCTCCAATCAAACCAAAGTTCCTGGCGGCAGCAACGAAGAAAATGAGTACTACGAACGACTCAGCCGTCAGTACAATGCCATTGCTGGCACTTATGCCGGAGAAAACGTGGTCGATGGCAAAGTGACTTACCAGTTCTCGGTTTCTCTTCAGGTCGTCAAGACCGGCATTGTTCCTCAGTTGATCGGCGAGTTCAAACGCCACGATGATCCCGAAGGAAATGTGTCATTGACCTTAACTGCGGTTTATCAGCCGGAACTTTCCCCTGCGGTATTAACATTGACAGGGAAACCTCGCTACAACCCTAACAACTCCCCTTACCAAGGGACTTTCCAAGGGACTTTGATTGGCGACGAGTACAAGGGCTCTTGGAGAACAAACATCCGGGGCTTTGAAGGGGAATTTCTCCTTAAAAAAGTAAAATAGAACTTTCAATTCCTGATGTGTCTTGCGCACATCAGGAATTGCCCCACCTCAACGAATCCAAACTGCCAAACTAGACTAGAACAGTCACCGCCCTCAACGTATGGCTATGTTATTAGTCGTCCCTTCGGACGAGATGGATTCGATTTCTTCTGATTTTATACAACATCATTTGTTTTCTTTTCGAATTCCCCGGACAGCACCTGAGAATTGTTTCTCGTCCGGCAATCTCTATCGAGACTGTCGTCAATTCGGGAAGGAGACATCATGGGAGTGGCGCGGGTCATCGCAATCGTTTTCTTAGTCGGAGGCATTCTGTCTCAAACAAAGGCCTCTGCGCAATACACGGAAAGCAGCGAAACGAAGGACGTCGCGATTGGATCGCGGGTTGAATACAATACGATCGTTGATCAAATGGACCTAAGTGACATGCGTTCAGCTATGCTGAGCGTCTGGGACCACGGTTTAGCTCCTCGCAACTATTGGACGGAAAGAATGGAGTCCTCTTATCAGTGCGGAGGCAGTTCGTCTCGCGGTCTTAAAGCCGAGGCCAATCAAAACTTCTTACAACTTTTGCAAGACCTTTCTTTAGGCAGCGTGGATCCTCAAAGTGTGGGCTATGACATCAAGTTAATAAGGAAAGAGTTTATTACAGCAAAACAACTGCAAGTCTTGGTCTTGGCGACAGGGACGCGCGCAAGGGCCTTGATTGAACGTATGGCTCCACAAAGCGTCCCCTATCTTTCGGTCAAAGAGGCGATAAAAGAACTTTATCCGACCTGCATCGACGGACGCTGGGAAACGATCACTCCCATCAACAGTGCTTTGAGATACAATTCCCGAAATAAAGTGATTGTCGACATCAAAAAACGCCTGCGTTTGTTAGGCTATCGAATCTCGTCTGCGGATGATCTGTTCGACGGAGAACTTCTTAATACCATCAGTGACATCCAATGGAATCTCCGAATTAAACCCGACGGCGAAATATCCCCTCGCGGGAAAATATGGGGATTCCTCAATGTCTCCTGTGCCGAACGCGTTCGCCAAATGCAGGCGGACATGGAGAAAATGCGGTGGTTTCCTCAATATTTTGAAAATCGCTATATTTTCGTAAATCTTGCGATGTCTTACTTCGTCCTGGTAGATCGCCGACCAGGCCAAGAACAGGTCATGGCTTTTCGCACCATCAATGGTCGCATATCGCGCAAGACCCCCACACTGCGTGATGAGATCGTGAAGGTGATCTTCAATCCCTTCTGGGTGGTGCCGCCCACAATCTTTACATATGATAAGGTGGAAGATCTTAAAAATCTTTCGCCTGCCGAAATCGCACAATATTTTACCTCTCACAACTATGAAGTCTGGAATAGATCTTTCACACAAAAAATAGATCCCGCGACAATAGATTGGGCCAGCATCAGCGAAGGACGGCTCAATCCGGATATCTATATCCGTCAACTGCCTCATCTCGGCAATGCTTTGGGAGTCGTTAAATTTGACCTGACAAACTCATTTTCGATCTACTTACATGACACCAATCAAAGAGAACTCTTTGGCGAAGCCCAAAGACAACTGAGTTCGGGATGTGTGCGTCTGGAAAAACCTTTTGATTTGGCGGAATATCTTCTGCGTGAAACACCTTGGAATCGGGCCGCCATCGAAACCGTCGTCGCCAGACCTGGTGAAATCGTAGCCAAACCCACAGAAGTGATTCTGCCCCAAGATGGATTTGTGCCTGTCTATTTGGTTAATCTCACATCTCAAATGAGTTCCGATGGCGTAATCAGATTTGTGGATGATACCTATGGACATAATGCCGTGATCAGCCAGTCTTTGCCTGGGCTGCTTTAGGCGATTTTAAAGACTTTGTATTCTAGCAAAAGGAAAAAAATATTTTCGATTTCTAACAACAAAAATCATAGACACTATGAATTTAAAAAGGGGAGCAAAATGAATCGACGAATGAATTCTTTAGTTTTGATTTCAGTCCTGATCTTGCAGATAACTGGCACCGCCCAGGCCGGCGACTCCCCTCTGCCCGCTCCTCCTCCTGCTCCAGCGCCTCCAACTCGGCCAGTGCCTCCTGTTCAATCGCAGTATGAAGGAACCGGACGCATCGACAACATCACCCGCAAGATGGGCGGCGAAGTCTATCGCCTTGATCTGGCGAAACCAGTGCCTTTCATCCGTATCGAAGCTAAGCTCCCTGTCGGTCGCGTGAAGCTCATCGCCACCACACTGATTACTGAAAAGAATGAACGCATCCCGGTCCGGGAACTGGCGAATGTTACTTTAGCGAAAACGGATCCGGCCCTGCTTTCTGAAAACTTCAATCTCGATATTGGAATTTCAGCCATTGAAGTTCACGCGGAAGCGATGGGCGGCGAGGCTGTTCTTGATATCAAAGCGATCTCAAACCGCGAGGCCCCACGCCTGACTTTGCGTGGAGCTCCTCCGGAGTACTCATGCAAGAAGAACATTGACGCCACTCTCAAGGAAAAATTAGACCCCATCCAACTGTGGGCCGCTCGCGCCGAGGAAAGCACCCCCGGCTCTATTCAAGAAAAGTTTGCTGGCAACGAACTCAACAAATACGCCAATGATTTTGTTGCGACTCTGAAGACCACAAATTCCTATTCGTCCACAGCCTACACCTTAACGTTGCTCCATTTCTTCATCGAGCGCTACAACGCCAGCCGAACCGGAGGCAAAGCCGAGGGCTCTTACAAAACAATAGCCACGGAAACCTACAATGTTCTTTTAGCGGCTATTCAAGTCGAGTTGCCGTGCCGGCGCTTCACCGTCGATGACCTCATGAATATCGCCGTTGACTTTAATAAACGCCATGAAACTGCTGCAAATAACAGTCGCGCCAAAGGCGTCTATGGAGCAATGATGACGCGAATTCGCGATTTCGTACCCGCTCAATACCGTAAGGAGATTGGCGCAAAAAACCTCAGCTTCCGCCAAGCTGACACCGAGGGGACTAAATATTATAAACTCTTTGTGACGGCCGCGGCCGAAAGCTTTTTAAAGTCCACCCATCGAGATATGAGCGCTTTTGCCTATGCAACAGCCGAACAAGCCTTGGCTCGCGAGGTGAAACAAATGGACGTGGAGCAAAAATATCAACTGATTGTCGAGTACCAGGCAAAGTACAACGAAGCGGGCCCAGACTTCCCGCAAGCCACGGCCCTGCGCTATTTAACTATTCTTGCCCAGGACATCAACTTATTGCACCTACTCAGATAGTTAGACTTTCGCTTCAAGCTCGGCCCAGCGGGCATACAGTTTATCGATTTGATTTTGTAACTCTGAAATCTGGGTATAGAGTTCCTGAACTTTCGCCGCCTGGCTGACGATCTCGGGTTTATGAGACTCGGCCTGTGCGGCAGAAAGCTTTTCTTCCAAGGCCTGGATCGTGGCTTCCATGTTCTCTAACTCAAACTTTTCTTTGAAGGAAAGTTTGACGGGTTTCCCGCCGGACTTTGATTCTTTTTTGGCATCCTTCTTAAGCTCCAAAGCCTCCAAGGCTTTTTGTTCTTCAAACCACTCTTCCCATTGAAGATAGCCAGCAAAGTTCTCAAGTGTCGTTGAACCATCCGGTCGTTTGTGGAAAGCCATGATCTGCGATGCCACTTGATCCATAAAATAACGATCATGGGTCACTAGGATGACTGCTCCGTTGAATTCCTTGAGTGACTCTTCCAGCACGGTCAAAGTCGCCACATCAAGATCATTGGTGGGCTCATCCAGAATCAAAACTTGGGCTTCATTCAACATCAATTGTGCCAATCGCAACCGGCTTTGTTCCCCGCCCGAAAGTTTTTCCACGGGAAGATCCATCTGTTGGCGATTGAATAAAAATCTTTCCAAATAGCTGCGCGCAAATACGTACTGGCCTTGATAGTGAACATAGTCGCCTTCGGGACAGATATTTTTTAAGACAGATTCTTTGGGTTTTAAAGTCTCACGATTTTGTTCAAAATAAGCGACCTTCAGTTTATCTGCTTGTACGACTCTTCCCGAGTCCGGCGTTTCCAGGCCCAGCAAGATACGGATCAAAGTGGACTTCCCAGTCCCGTTGTCTCCGAGTAACGCCAAACGCGTTTTCGGATTCACAAGGTATGAGAAGTCTTTGAAAAGCACTCGGCCATTGTAAGCTTTGGTGATGTGGTCCACTTCAATCAACTTTTGCGGATTGCGTTCGGCATCTTTAAATTCAATTTTTGCCACCCGCGCTGCATTTTTGGCGGTCAGATCCTGAACGTCTTCTTTCAGATTTCCAGCCCGCTCAATGCGCGCTTTTTGTTTGGTCTGACGAGCTTTAGCCCCGCGACGAAGCCATTCGGTTTCCCGGCGAAGAGTATTTTTGAGAACCACCTCACGCTGCTCTTGGGCCTGTAAAAGCTGCTCTTTGGCTTCCAGATACTCTAAGTATCCACCCTTGACCGACAACAAGTAGTTGGGGTTTTTCGGATCCAGATCAAAAATCTTATTGGTCACACGCTGCAGGAACAAACGATCATGGGTGATGATCAACGTCGCAAAAGGGGCTTTTTCTAAAAATTCTTCCAACCACAAAATACTTGAAACATCGAGATGATTCGTGGGTTCATCCAGAAGCAAAAGTTCCGGTTCAAGAATCAGTTCCCGCGCCAAGGCGACGCGCTTTTTCCAACCTCCGGAAAGTTCTTCGACTTTGAAGTCTTCGCCGAATTGAGAAAGCTCCAAACGCGCTATCCATTCATAGGCAGAGCCAATGGCTTCGTCATAGTTGGCTTTACTCAAGACCGCATCAAGAATTGTTTCGTCCTTGGCAAAAGTCGGCGTTTGTTCCAAGAAGCCCATACGCAAACCTTTTTTGGTGGTGACGTCACCACCATCGGCGTCCATTTGTCCGGCAAGAATTCGTAACAACGTGGATTTGCCCGCCCCATTGGGCCCCACCAAACCAACTCGTTCGCCGTCTTCAATGCCTAAACTGACATTGCTAAAGAGGGATTTTCCGGCAAATGATTTCTCTAATTTATGAGTATTGATAAGAAGCATGACCTAAAGTACGTTGAATTAACGATCTCCGCTAGGATTTTCTGACTGAGAATATGAATGATGCCTTTTTTCCAGCATTTCTAAATAGTCCTCACGATCAATGCATTTTCCACCCATACTGCCCACGACAGGGGTCACCATTTGAACATCCATCCATTCATGACCCTGGCTTTTTAATAGATCCACCAAATACCAAAGAGCCAACTTCGAAGCATTCGGCTTTTTGTAGAACATACTTTCGCCACTGAAGACCCCCTCAACGAGGACGCCGTAAATTCCACCAATCAAAATATGATTTTCACGGACCTCCACGGAAAGACAATACCCGGCTTTAAAAAAATCATGGTAAGCCCTTTTCATCATGGGCGTGATCCAGGTCCCGTCCTGCCCAGGACGGGGTTGTTTGGCACACTCTTCCATCACGTGGGGAAAGTCTTTGTTTACGGTGAATTCTATTTGCGGATTCTTACGACGAAAGCGACGCAAGCTTTCTGAAACTTTGAAATCTTTAAACTCTAAAATTCCCCGTCGTTCAGGCGAAAACCACAACATGGGAAGATTCGGCTGAGGCCAGGGAAAGATTCCCCGTGAATAGGCGGCATAAAGAGTGCCGACATCAAGCTTCCCCCCCACGGCAATAATACCTTCAGCTAACGTGTCCCGCGGATCCGGAAAATCAACGGAGGAACGCAAAGGCTTCACCACCATCACGCCTCCTGAATTTTCATCAGACACACATCACATTTTCCGCAAGGTGTTTCATGTTCGTGACCAAAATAGTGATAAATTCGATTCAAGCGGCACTCGGAATCTTGAGTGGCCCACTGAACCATTTTTAACAGCTTGGTGTTTTGGCTCTTTAAGATCTCCACACCATTTTCCTGAGTGAACTGTTCGTCGCTCGGTTCGTGAACACACGTGTAAGGAAATGGCTCCTCCGACTTTTCCAGACAACCCCAGCGTTCCAAAATACTGACGGCCGCTTCGGGACGAAAATCACGACGGTTTTTAAAGTTCATTTGTTCGCGTAAAAAATCAAATC